>JAJZEO010000080.1 GCA_021847505.1 bacterium | reverse complement strand
TGACTCGCCAAGGGGAAGGCCCTTGGCTTCGTCTTTCAGCTTGTATCTTACCTGTCTAATCAACTCTTGAAGGAGAATAAGTAGCCAACCGGGTTTTAATCGACTTTGATGAAGAGCGTCCAACAAGCCAGTAAAAGAGTTGTAGTCCCACGACAAGAGGGATAAAAATAGCCATATTCATCGAGAAACCCTCCCCAAAAATGCAAAGTATGAATCGACCTCCTTAACGCCAACATTCTTCGATTCTGGCCTCTTATCAATGTAAGGACGAGCAGCCAAATCATCCCCAAATTGGAAAAATTGAAACGAAACCCTAATCGTAAGATCATCTATCGCCTCTCCAAACTCAAGCCTGAGCATAGTTTCTAATTCGGTTTCGAGATCTTGGTAGTACTTTCCCTCATCGTTGGGTAAAACAAACACCACTTCGACTTCGTTTCTATTTGTAGAAAGCGCTTCTTTGATCGCTTCACTCACCAAGAAGGTTCCTTCTAGATACTGCAATAACGAATAGGTAGTTGCTACATCTCGTTCTCTTAAACAATCGAGAAGAGATCGACTTTGCGCGAACACTTCAGCAACTGTCTTGTCTGCTGGTTTCTTTCCCTCAGAGAGAGAAATAGCCCACCTCTTTAAAGGAAGAGTACCTTGTGCAAAATCATAAAGACTGTCTCCTTCTTCGCGCAGGCACCATTGAAAAAATGATGTCGCATAGATACAGCGAACAAATGAACTATTTGTCCGATTGATCGCTTCACCTAATTTGGTTGAAGCTTTCATATCGACTACATTGGTCCTAAAATCCCACCCATTTAATGAATAGAGGACTACACGAGCATCAGGCTTCCTAAGAGAGAGGGGCTCCAAAAATCTCTCTTTCCAAAAATCAGCACCCGACTTGGGTAGACCACGGGGGCCTTCATACCAAGTGACGATCCGTATCGGTCCACTTTTTTCAGAAAGGGTATCTATGATCCTCTCTAAAGGGATCACCTCCCTACTAACGAATATTTCCATATACTTTTCCTTTATTTAAACTTTGTTCCACCAACTCCCTTGCAAGAATCTCCAGTGGATCTATGATTTTTTTCCCCTCAACTTTAAGCTTCGAAGAGTAGAGAGATAGCTCAGTGCATCCGAGCACAATGGTGTTTTGGGTTTGTTTCTCTATGATGGATTGAAGGGTTTTGAGGATCAAATCCTCGTCCCTCCCCTTCAATATTTGTTCGATGATCTGATCGACCTCATATTGGGTTTCCTCGCTCGGGTAATCACATCTAAAATAGTTCTTGTGAAGCCCAAAGCGAACGGATGTTGAAGTGGCTAAAACCAGGGGGGGTTCACAAGAGGAAAGAACTTCTCCAATTAGCCGAGGTAAGTGAACTATCCCCTCCTCTTCCAAAAAGAGGTGGAGTGTATTGCAAGCAATTGCGATAAGGCTTGTATCAAGCCTACGAAGCTCACTCAAACAGCTTTTTAACTCTTGCTTAATTTGGATAGGATTTAAAGTGGGTGTGAGCATTTCCGAAAAGGGAAAGCTAATGAGAACCACTTTTGGATAATCGTCATCCTTGTAACACCCATATTCCTGGGTGAAAAGTGAAAAAATACGGGAAAGTAGATAATACCCCGCCATAGGGCCTGCTCCACCAATAATCCCAATAGATCTTGGCGTCATAAAAACCTTGTGTAACTGTTAAAAAGAACTAAAAACTAAAAAATGGAAAAAAAATTATTGAGCTGAATGCCCATGATGATGGAGACGATGGAAAAGAGTAGAAAGGATTAAAGCCTTGCTGGGACTGTTAATTGATCGCAACGTACTCATAAATGTCTCCTTGCGCCTTGAATTTTACCAAAACAGGGAATTAACTCAAATTAAAATAATTTTTATAACTCCCTAAAGTACTGTGGGGAAAGCCTTTCCTTAGAGAAGACCACCTGCCAAAGCTGACAATCGCGAGCACGAAAGACTGCCGCGCAGGACAATAGATAATAGTTCCACATGCGGTAAAAAGTCTCTGAGTAATCATGGGAGAGTGAAGGCCAATTTTGAATAAAATTAGCATGCCAAGCCATTAATGTCTTATCGTAGTCTGGACCAAAATTGTGCCAATCTTCCATGACAAATAAATTCTCACTTGCTTTACCAATTTGTGCAATCGAGGGAAGCACCCCACCAGGAAAAATATACTTGCCAATCCAAGGATCTCCAACGGTTGTGCTCCGATTCCCTCCGATGGTATGAAGAAGGAAAAGCCCCCCTTCTTTAAGGCATCGATCGCACACTTGCATATATTCTTTATAATTCTTCGGACCCACGTGCTCAAACATGTCCACTGAAACAATCCGATCAAATTTCCCTGAATAATCCCGATAATCTTTGACCAAGATTTCTACGGGCAAACCCTTACAAAGTTCTTTTGCGTAAGCAGCTTGATTTTCGGAAAGGGTGATTCCGACAACCTTGACTTTGTAATTCTTTGCAGCATATTGGGCTAGTCCGCCAAAACCGCAGCCAATATCGAGAAGAGTCATCCCCGGTTCAAGCTTCAATTTACGACAGATCAAGTCATATTTATTATATTGGGCTTCGGTTAAGTTGTTTGCCCCTTTCCAATAGCCGCAGCTATAGGCCATGGAGGGCCCTAACATCTTTTTATAGAGGTCATTACCTAAATTGTAATGGATTTCAATGACCTTCTGAGATCTTAGTCTATTTTGTAAATTCAACATCTTGGCTTTAATGACTACCCAAGCATTTCGAATCCAGTACCGATTAGACTCTTCATCCACTTTAGCCGTCAATAGCCGATAAATGAATTGGTCGATTGCAGGACAATCCCACATCTTCTCCATGTAGGTTTCACCGAGACCCATTGATCCCCCAGCCACCACGCGAGAATAAAACTGATTGTCATGAACAGTGATATCCCAGGGATTTGGTCCATTGATTTGAACCCCAGCCGCCGAAAAGACCTCACGAACTAATTCTTCCGAACCTTTTTCTGACCTGTTTGCTTGCCATACGCAAAATAAGACGACTAGCAAGAAAATTGAAGAAATCCAGATCCATTTTTTCATGAGCAGCCTATACTACCTAATGTGCAAAAGCTTGACGCCAATAAGGATGGTCCGAATCTTTTTCGTACATCGCTGTAATCGGATCAAAGATTTTAACAGGACGGAGATCTTCCCCATATCGCATTTGTAAATACTTTTCTGTCTGATTCGGCACGCAAACTTCAATTCCGTCAAAGAGACACTTCTTTAAAGGAAATATATAATCGTAAGGAGTTTGTACTGTATATCTTCGTTCTCTAATTTTCCATCTCTCTAGCATAAACCAACAGTTTTCATAAGAGAGAACCGAACATAGGGTTTTAGTTTCGGGATTGATCTTAAAATGGAAAATATCGATGTGTTGATTTTTACTTCGAATATAAACCCTTAAATAACTTCCTGGCTTAGAACGATTAGACCAATCTTGTACCAGATACTTGTCTTTGGGCAGCTCATTAAGAGCATGTAACGCATTCATAAAATCAGGTTGTAGAATGGCTATATCGATATCATCATCCCAAGGAATCACTCCACAATACCGAAAAGCTCCCAAACAGGTTCCACAATCAACCCAATAGACAATTTTGTGCTTATTAAAGAGAGTTATGATCTCTCTTAATGCCTCTTTCTCTTCCTTAAGATGGTCTATGGCTCTTTCATCTCTATCATAAGTCACTGATTCAAGAACCGCTGCTTCACTTAATTCCCGGATATCCAACCCTAATTGCCGATATTCATCGTTCTTAGAATTAACCTTTGTTGAAAGAAGAAACGCCTTGAATGCTCGATGTCTTTCTTTACTTTCTGAAAAGGAAACAGCAACAGCCTTAAGCCCCATTCCCACCACTAAACTCACCGGAAAAGTTATGACAGATAAGGAGGTTTTTAAGACGAAATAATTTTGATAATTAAAGCGTTGTACGATTTCAAACTGATCTTGAGCGTCTACTAACTCGGTTACCGCACTTCCTGCAAGCAGATACTGAACAGGGGCAAGAATTGTATTCGCCACATACTCAATGCCTTTAGATTCCTCGAAAGAAGTATTTAAAAGCACATTGTTTGTAATCATGTGGTAGGAGGCAATTATGGGCATTCCAATTTTCATTAACCATACCCAACCCACTTGAATGAAATTCTCGATATTCATTACGCTCCCAAACACCTTCTAAATTGTCACTATATTAATTATGGAATTTCATAGCAAAAAAAATCTCTTCTTCATAAATTAAAACTAACTAAGAAAAAAAGAGGAATAGTTATGAAGAGGCATCTCGTAAGAATTATCGGCTTGATTATATTGCTTATTGGCGGGGGATTGATTTGGCTCTCATATTATATAAATGACAGAGTTGCAACCGAACTTTCAGGGGTCCGGCAAAAGACTGATACCTTACAAAATAACCCTCTTACCGAATTAGGTGGGAGTAATGCGAAAACTGCTACAGGAATTGCGAGCGAAGGGATTAACCAAGCCGCGGAATCAAAGGCCGCTCCCTACAGTTTAACAGCGAATCGATCGCTATATATAGGAATCGGCCTGGTTGCTATTGGCGGCATCACCATAATTTTTGGTGGGCCTCGCAAAAGATAAGTTCTTCGATCTAGACCTTTTCCGCCACAATATGGAGATTTGTTGTTGCAAGTCCCCGTCTATCGACCTCTATAAATGTGTCTACATTGGGGGTTAACTGCTCGAGCAAAGTCTTAAAATGTTTGGGCACAATGCGCAACTTCACCAAGAAATTGATCAGTTTATGAATCATTGTAAACTCTTTTGAAGCTTTTTCAATATTTAGATCATCGGTCTTTCTTACACTTGGGACTTCGGCTAAAACAATTCTAAAACCGGCTTGCCTAAAGGCTTCAAGGTATTCTGCCTTTGAAGGAGTCCCTATGGCTCCCAAAAGAGGCTTAATTTTTTCTACGATCTCTACGTGCTCAGGATCATTAGGGTTATAGTTATCCAAAGTTGCCCAATCGCAAGAAGAGACCCTTCCCCCTGGTTTTAACATGCGGTGAATCTCTTTTAATAGCTTACCCAAATCCCTTGAACAACTAAACACTTGAATATGGTAAATCGCATCAAAGCTTTCATCTTCAAAAGGGAAAGGAATATCATTTAAATCTGCTTTTTGAAACTGTGCGAGTTGATTGAGCTTTGTCTTATTTGCAAAAAGCTTTGCATGTTTAAGCTGCTCATCATCAATATTGATCCCTGTTACATGTGCGCCAGAAACTCTTGCCACATGGGCTGCGACACGACCTCTTCCACATCCAATATCAAGGACCCGGCTTCCACTTTTAATGTTTAGATCCTTGATCATTTTTCGTTCAAAAAGCTCTTGGTTTTTAGCGAGGCTTTTTTGAGGGTCCACAATCGCAGGGATATACATTTTCTCCACAGAACCAAGTGAACAAATCAAATTAATGACTGAATAATAGTCGCATAACTTCTTCTTAAAGACTTGGTAATAATCATCACCAAAGGCCTTCTTTAATTTCTCCTCGTCTTTCCAGTCATAGTGAAAGATCTCAAATGATTTAACGAAGGCATCTACTTTTTCAGGCGGAAGCTTATAAATAGCCTTAAAGGAATTCCAAAAAGTAGCCGTTCGGTAAAGAAAAAAACGTACATTCTCCATAATTTTACTGCAAAGTCCATTTAGGTTAATTCCGTTAGACGATAGCAGAAATGAAAACTTGTGACAAACTTTTTTTTATTACTTACCTCTGCCCCCAAAAATCCATCGCGTTTTAAGTTTTTAAAATTATGAAAAAAGCATGGAAGATGTTCAATTTAATAGCCCTGATAAACACACCCATAATCCAACTGGTCAAGAAAACGAGTCTATTCCCAATAGCGTAAAGGATCAAGCCGATAAAGTTAAACAAGTTGTACCAAAAGTACCTTCGGTAAATCCATATAAAGCGCGTTTGGAATCAAGACGAACGTTACATGCAAAAGCTCTGCCATTTTATTCTCCAAAAACGACAGCGGCGTACTCTAAAGCACCAGAAAGCGTACAACACACGCTATTGGAGACCTATAAAAAGCCGTTCCCTGCCCCAGGATATGACGCAAAAAGTGGAAAATTTATAGTTTTTCGTGGTTGTCAAGTTAAACAATTAATACTTATGATGAAGACCGGCTCCGCGGGGGGAATGCCAGTCAATGTTCATACAAAAGCACCCGATGAAAAAGCGATAGTAGAACAAGTGGGGGAGATCTCTTCTTTGCCCGAGTTTACTACCGATCTAGATATTGCTAAGCGCTTTGGACGAGCAGCCGTGGTCATTGCGTGTGAGATTGATCCTTCTTAACTTGCTCAAGGAAGTCGAGCTGAATCAGGATTAGTCACTAATATTGATGCCCCTATTCAGATCGTTTCCTGGGAAGAAGTTCCCTGGTTTTTCTTTAGCTATTTTTAGCCATTTTAAGACTGTGGAGGTGATATGAAGACACGAAAGCGCCACTTTGTTTGATAACCAAGCTTTGTGCAGATCCCGTAAGCAAGCCCCTCAGACATGAGGTACGAAGCTCCAAAGTGACACCCTTTCGAAATGGCGTCCTTAAGTGCAAGGTGGCGCAGGGCGGTACTCACACCCTGACGTCGAATTTCGGCAAGAGAAGCTCCATTCCAAAAGCTCACTACATCCCCCTCAATTAGAGTGGTTAATGCGGAAACTGGACGCCCTTCTTTTCTTGCTAACCAATGATACCCCGCTTCTTTTAAAAATTGCTTCACCATCCCATTACTTTCCCCTAAAAGACCAAATGTATTGCAGACAAGCTCATTAAACTCTTCCAATGCAGACTCAGTTTCAACAAGTTCCAATGTGAGACCTTCGGGAACTTTTGGTTCTGGAATAGGTTTATCGAGCACTCCTAGGACTCCCCTAAAAATGCCCCCATCTTGAAAACCACGATCAAGTAATCTTTGCATCAATTTAGGATCGGCATCTTCATCTAAGTACCAAACAAATGGCACTTTTGCCTTACCAAAATAGGCCAACTGCTCATCGATGCACTGATCCCAAATCTCCTCCTTGGGCTCACCAAGTACAGCATTGTGATAAGGCAAAACAATTCCCGAAAAAGCACGAAAAACTCCATCCTTCTCCTCAACTGCTGCCCCAGGAACAAGCTTACTTTCTGCTAAAGCAACGTAAAAAACAGTAAAATGGTCCTTCAATATCTGTCTTTGCTTTTCCTCCGAAATTTGATAGACAATCTCAGTAGATGGCGGCTCAATAAACATAGGGCATCTCTCTTAACTCTTTAATATTGAATAAAACATTTTACCAGCAAATCGCTTACCTGTCTATTTAAAATAATAGCTATGAAGTTGACGAAAAATTGGGATTAACTCTACTCTGATTCTCTATGAAACTTGCAGTAAGTTGTGATGAATATGACCCAATAATGGACTCATTGGTTGAGGAGCTAAAAAAACGTGGGCACGAAGTACATCTATTTGGCCCTCGTAACAAGCAAGAAGCCTCGGTTGATTGGCCATTAGTCACAGAAAAAGCGGTCAAAGAAGTCCAACAAGGGCGATGTGATCAGGCAATCATACTTTGCTGGACAGGTACAGGCGCTTCTATCACCGCCAACAAGATGAAAGGTATCTATGCGGCCCTTTGTGTGGATGCAGAGACGGCAAAGGGAGCAAGGACATATAATCATGCCAATGTTCTTGCCTTAAGCCTGCGACTTCTTTCCCGTGGAGTTCTCACGGAAATTCTCGATGCTTGGTTTAAAACTCCCTGTGGAAACGATGACTGGAACCAACTCCAAGTGAACCGGGTCAAAGAGCTCGAAGCTAAGGTTTTCTCAAATTAGTAAATCGAGTTTTTCCTATGGACACGTACTTACAGAAGCAGGACTCTCATTGCCATCCCCATCGATTGCGGTAACTTGATAAGTAATCGAGGGGGGATTAGTGAGAGGTTGATTGTGGACTTCGTAAGATGTGGCAGTAGCAGAAAGTGTAGCAACAAGCGTCCAATCATTGTAAATGCGATAATTCACCACATCTAAAGTAGAGCTGGGTTTCCATGTGAGTCGGTTAAAATACTCCCCATAGTTAGCAAAGCGATTGAGAAGACGGCTTGCTGATAGATTCGTAACCGGCTCTATAGCAGGGGTAGGAGTGAAAATAGCAAAATAATTGTAATTTAACATCGAGACTGAGTCATAGCCATCCCAAGTAATTACATTTGTACCATTAGTCGAATTGTAACAGGTGTAAACCGGACGATTTGTTGCTGGGTAGGGATTTGAAATGATTGTGCTGGCAATCACCTGACTTCCGTCAGCATTAAAGAGCGCGTAGTAAGGATCGGGATCAGGGCGATTGCATGATAAATTTATTGACAAATAATTATTTTTGAGTGTGTTCTGTTTGTCCTTATATTAACATGGAGGACATGATGACACTAAATCTTGCAGCTGATGCACCATTACTACAGGCCTTTGCCACATTACCTGATCCAAGAAAATCTAGAAATCAAATTTATCCACTAATTGATATCGTTGGCGTAGCCATTATAGGCATCTTATGCTCAGCAAATGATTGGATTCATGTTGTGAAATGGGCTAATGCTTATGTAGACTGGTTCCAATCTGTGGGTCTTTGTTTAAATGGAGTGCCTTCACATGATACTATAGGAAGATTTTTCCGCTTAGTAAATCCCAAAGCATTTGAAGCTTGTTTTGTGCAGTGGACGCAAACACTTGTAAATGCAATTCAAGGGGTCATTGCTGTTGATGGAAAAACAATTTGCAATTCAGGGGATACTTTTCATGGTCAAAAAGCTTCACATATAGTCACTGCATTTGCTGCTGAAAACGATATCATTTTAGGACAACTAAAAACTGCTGAAAAATCAAATGAAATCACTGCTATTCCGGAGCTGTTGAGTATTCTTTCACTAAAAGGATGTATAGTCACCATTGATGCTATGGGCTGTCAAACAGCCATTACTAGACAAATTCGGAATCAGAATGGGAATTATGTTATTGGGTTAAAAGGAAATCAGGGGAATTTGCATGCTGAAGCTATTAATTTTTTTGAACAAGCAATGAAAGTGGACCCAAAAGAAGCTGAATGTGAATATATTAAGACAACTGAAAAAGATCATGGAAGAATTGAAGAACGTGAAATATGGATGACATGCAATTTGGATTGGTTGCCTGGAAAGGAAGAGTGGAGCGGACTGCAATCTCTTATCTGTGTAAAATCAACTCGTCACCAGAAAGGAAAAACCTCTGTTGAAATGCGCTATTTCATTTCAAGTTTACGAACAACAGCACAACGGGTAGGAGAAATCATTCGACTACATTGGAGTATAGAAAATAAATTGCATTGGCATTTAGATGTGACGTTTAATGAAGACAAAAGTAAAATTAGGGCGGGTAATGGAGCAGAAAACTTTTCATTGTTAAAGCGATGCGTCTTAAATCTGGTAAAAGCGGACACAACAGAGAAAGACAGTATTTCACTCAAAAGACGGATGGCTGGATGGAATCCTGCTTATAGATTACATTTATTAGGAGTCAAGTAATTTATCATGCAATCGCCCTG
>JAJZEO010000003.1 GCA_021847505.1 bacterium | reverse complement strand
CTGTGAGACGAACGGCCCATTTCTTATTCATAGCTGCCTCCAATTGAAAGGCATATATGAAACACTATTCAAACATTTTTTAAAAAACTTTTATGGTTGGGTACTAGTCTTTAACCGGGTTTTAATCTTCAATGATAACAGTTTTAAGCCGATCTGTGAGTCCACTCTTAATGATGATGGATCGTTTAGGTTTGTTGAAATGTTTGGCTAAAAGGTCAATCACCGCCTGATTTGCTTTGCCCTTATCGGGTGCGGCTCTTACGCGAACTTTCCATGTGCCATCTGGATCTTGCCCTACTACCCGATCTTCTTTCGATGAAGGGGTGACCTTTACTTTAATGACCATTTCCTTGACTGTGCGCCCTCTTTTCGTCTAGGATTATTTTATCATGTTTACATCCATTCGCTCGATAGTTTTCTCATTTTTTTTTATTTCGGCCCTCTCTGCAGCAGAGCTTGGGTTGGGAGACGATGCTCCCGAATTTTTTCTTAGAGATCAAGAGGGGTATATCCACTCTCTTAACCAACACCGAGGAAAATATGTCCTCCTCTTTTTTTATCCGAGAGATTTTATTCCATTTAGTATAAGTGAGGTGCTTGCTTTTGAGCGATCCTACCAAGCCCTTAAGCAAAAAAATGTCGTGATCTATGGGGTCAGTAACGACGATTTAACTCGTCATCAAAAATTTCATGAAAAATTCAAGCTTACCTACGATCTTTTGTCTGATCCGAATGAAGAGATCATCAAAGCTTACGAAGCGCGCAACTTTTTAGGTCGTAAGTTTGTCTCCTACCTGATTAGCCCAGACGGGCGTATTTTCCGCAAATACAGCGGTCCTTCCCCTGTAAAACATCCCACCTTAGCCTTAGCGGACATTCCTAGCTAGAGACTTGCCTCTATTTTGTCTATTATGAAATTAGTTTAATTGCTGTTAATTGATCCTTATTGTTTATTAAGGTTATTAGGTGAGGTGAATTTGATTACTTTTGTCTATGTAGCTAAACAACAGAATCCTGGATTTGAAAGACATTTAGTTGTCTCCTCAGGGCTTACTTCTTGTGAGGTGATCCATTCAAAAGAATCGAATTTTGCTAAGGCATACAATCAGGGGCTAAAAAAGGCAAAAAATGACATCATCGTCTTTGTTCGAGAGGATGTGGAATTACAAAGCCAAGATTGGGCCTCTAAATTGGTTGAGCAGATCGAGAAGAGCGAGTTTGGAATCGTAGGGATTATTGGATCGATCATCGTTCCAATGTCTGGATTAGTCTGGGAAAAAGATGAGCCTTTAGTGGGACGGATTTGGTACGAGTCCTACGAGTCTAAAAATGAGCACCGATTTTCTGAGGCGTTTCCCTCCCAAATTATTGAAGTTGTCACAGTCGATGATGCCCTCTTTATCGTCGATCGCAAAAAGATACATTCGAATTTTGATACCTCCTATAAAGGAGACTCCTTTTATGATCTTGATTTCTGCTTGGCGAATTATGAGAAGGGGATCAAGGTCGGAGTTACATTTGATTTAAGAGTTGTCAAGAAGGGCTTCAATAGCCGAGACCAAGATTGGATCAACAATCAAAAACTCTTTGTGACTAAGCATAGTAATCTTCCGTTCAGATTAAAACCAAAGATTATCGTAAACAGTGGACATGTAAAAATCGAGAGAACTCCCAAGGTTTCGATCATTATTTGCGCAAAAGGCAAACCTATTGAGCTAGCGTCTTGTCTCGAATCCATTTATGAAAAGACAAAGTATCCCAATTATGAAATCGTTGTTGTCGACATAGGCTCGGAGCCAGATGAGATTCGCTCAATGATCGAATACATCAAAGGAAAAGATCATACGAAGTTTATTGAACGACCTATTGAGCACCTTCCCTCAGTCATGGAAGATATCATTGAAAATCAGATTGCAAGTGATAGTGAGCTGCTTTTGTTTTGTGATCCAGAGGTGATTATTCTTAACGACGCGGTTTCCCGAATGGTGAAGGCGTTTCTTGAAGACCCCGAATCTTGCGGAACTTTGGGAATTCGCATGCATAACCGCAACAATATGATTAGACACTTTGGCTTGCAGCTCTTTTCTACAGAAACTAAAGAAGGCTATGAACTAGGAATTGGATATCAAGGCTATCAATCTGCCTACCGTTACAAAAATAAAGTCGTTAAAAACGTCCTTGGGACGACAAAAGACTTCATGATGATTCCCAAGGCACTTTTTGATAAGATCGGCGGTTTTAATAAATCATACCTGTATTCGTTAGAAGATTTTGAGCTCAACATCTCCTCGATCTTAGAGGGGAAAAAGAACATCATTGTAGGAAGTGCCGTTTGTTATTACTTGGGCAATGATATTCCCAAATTTATGCCTGAGGATTTTACGACCCTCGTCAATTTTATCAATCTGCACGTCGATACGATCACTCCCTTTGTGGAACTATTAAACGTAACATGAAAATACTAAGTATAGTCACCTGCAATAATCAGATCGATACTCTTCCCTATACGATTGAACATTATCAACGTTTGGGCACCGATGTCGTCGTCGTAGATCACTATTCACAAGATGGCTCTTTAGAATATTTACAAAGAAGAAAAATCCCTTATACACAGCACGATCCAACACTTTGTATGAGTGAATTAAAGAAAGAACTTCTCTTAGAAAGAGGTTCTCACTGGATTCTTGACGTCAAAGCCGATGAGTTTATTGTCCTTCCGCACACAACCCTTCGGGAGCTGGTGCAGATGGCTGCAGAAAAAGGGTTGAATCAATTGAAATGCCGCCAATTTAACTTCTACTCGACAGGGGAGCCACAAGAGAAAAAGCACCCTAAAGATCAATTTTTTTATTATGTCGAAGATCTCGCTACGAAGCAAGTTCTTCACCAGGAAAGCGTTGAGGCGCGCTCATGTCTTATTGAAGCATTTAACCTCAACTATCAACCAGCCATCCAAGGGGAAACCAAGTCGGAGCTCCCACTTTTAGATATCAGAAATTTACAGTTGGCTTTTGACTTTCTTGTAGTGAAGGGGGACAAGAATGGCAAAAGTGAGAAAAATCATTCCTGCCAATAAATATAGATCCAAGCCCATCGCCTGAAAAAAGCTCTTTCGGAGAGCAAGATAAACAGCCTCAGCATGCTCGCCAAATCGGACCATAGCTTGTTTTATCGGGATCATCCCTGTAATCGTTTGTTCGACTAGAGACTCTTGAACAGAAGAAAGGGAGATCTCGCTTGTCTTTAATGAAGAAAGGGTTAACCTTGTGCCAAAAAAGCGAATGAAGATTGACGCGATGACGATTCCTACCGACCCAAAGATCATCAAAAGCATTGTCAAAACTCCTGCACCTGTTGCAGTCAAAGATTTAGGAAGAGATCCAATCGTGAAGACAGTATTCGTAGGGCCCATGATCCCAAAGAAAATCCCCATGAGTGCAAGGGGAGTCGTAAGTACCCAATAATCGAGGGAAAACTGAAGCAAGATTCCATAACTAAGACAAGCTACGCCTAAGCCAAAGAGACCGATAAACATTAGATTTTTCACCGAAAAATAGCGGCCCAACCAGCCGGCAATCAAAGAGAAAATCATTAAACCTATTGTCAAAGGAAGAAAATAGAAACTGGACTCCTCAGCAGAAAGAAGAGCAATTTGTTGAAGCGCAAATCCCGTGAGAAAAAGAAAAGAAAAATAGCTTGTGGCAGCCATAATCCGAACCAGAACTCCGCTAACAAATTGTTTGTTTTTCAAGATTTCAAAATCGATTAATGGTTCGCGAATATTGTCATCGCGCACAATAAAGAACCAGAAGAGCACTACAGAAATAGCGCACCAAGTTAAGCTTTGTTGATTGACAAACCCATACCTTCCTAAGAGATCGAGGGCATGGATAAGCGAGAAGGCGGCTCCGCATAGAAAAAAAACTGAAGCGAGATCGATTTTCTTCTTTTTATGCTGTTCAAATGCTTTATCTGGAATAAAGATCGCTATGATTACAAGAGAAAGGAGAGCGACCGGGACTGTCGTCCAGAAAACCCATCTCCAGGAGAGATAGTTTAAGAGAATTCCTGATAATAGAGGACCAGTGGCAATGCCCAGGGCTCCCGCAAACTGAGAAACCCCCACCGCAAGGGTGCGTTTGCTTTCTTTAACAGCATAAAGTGAAATGGCCTGCATCCCTGGCCAGAACAAAGCGGCAGTGGCGCCTTGTAAAATCCGCATAGAAATGAGCTGTGGTGCATTTTGGGCAAATCCACCTAACACAGAGACGAGAGAAAACGTAATAAGACCGATGATCATCGGATATTTATGCCCATACTTATCGCTGATTTTTCCCCCAGGAACGAGAAATGTACCCAGAGCAATCATCATCGATGTCATTACCCAATCGAGTTGGGAAAGGCTCAATTGCAAATCATTCTGTATGCTCACTAAAGCAAGGTTAAATGCTGTTGTGTCATAGCTTGCTAAGAAGAAACTAAGCGAAATTCCCAGGATCACAATCCATGGAAACCGAATGGGGGAAGTCTGGTTCATAGATGGAAATTTATCAATAAGGAGAATAATTAGCTATTAGAGACTATTAACAGTCTCTTAGAATCCCCAAGAGGCTCGGATTCCAAGGTATTGGCAAGTTTTGTTCCAGAACTGACCTGCACTGTAACCGTTGTGGTATTCCACGAAGAGACGGACTTTTCGGCCGGCACCTTGGAGTTTTGAAAACTCATATCCCAACATAACTGTACCGCTGGGTTGATAATTAGTTGCTTCCCAGAGTTGTAAATCTCCGGCAAAAAATGGGGCACCATACAATTTGTGTGAGTGCATACGTAGACCATAAAAACGCCATTCTAGACCCATTTCGACATAAAACACCTTCATGGGGAAGGTGTCATCGCTGTGAACCACAAAACCCGGACCTCCATAAACGCGAAGGCCACTGGTAATTTGATACGATCCCATGAAGTCAATTGCCTCAAAACTAGGATTGACCCTAGTGAAGCCAGGATTGTTTACGATGAATTCATCACCCAAGTGACCAGAAATGTGGTAACCTCTTAGACGAAACGCCCATTTGTCAAATGCATATGAAATAGGAATGGCGATTAAGTAATCGGTATTGATTAATTCAGCCCATTCGTTGTTCGGATGGACTTCGGGACTCATGTTAAAATCGGCCCATGCGCAAGCCGCGATGTCAATTTGAAGATCACCGTGAGCAGGGAATACATCGAACCAACGAAAAATGGGGAATACATCCCCCAAGGAAACTGCAATTAGTTGAGGTGCAAGGACATCATCAAACCAACGATAGGCGATCGAGTAAAGTGGCTCTCTCGGGTTCGCAATGATGGGGGGAAAGAGTACTGTCGATTCGGGGAACCAAACCCCTTTGATTTGGCGAATTGCTCCCTGTCTCTCCTCCACTCTTTTTTTAATGGCGGCATCCATTTCCCCTTGCTTCACATCAGCGACATCCGGAATGTCTTGAACGAAAGCAATGATCGATTTTTTGATTCGAGCATCGCTGGGTAAGTTGTAAAGATAAACAACCCTTTCTCTATCAACATATACGATGACGTTGAGCTCATAGTAGTTAGCATCGATCATAGCTTGGATGTAACCTTCTGTATAGGAAGCGGATTCCTCTGCAAATCGGCCTGGAGGGATTTGATCGGTTCTAGAAAGAGACATTCTTCTTTTTTTCTCTTTCTCTTGGGAAGCTATGGTGAGAACTTCTTCAGTTTGATCGGGGTCCTTAGTCTCGTCAGTATGCTGGTCAACAAAAGTTAAATTTTGAAAATAATTTCCTATGATTTCCTCTTCTCCATGGAGAGGGGATAAGCTTATTGCAAAGCAACTTCCCAGAGTTCGTAAGAAATCCTCATATCGCATATTGTCTAAATAATAGTTTTATTTATTACCTTCAATATTCTATTTTCGCAATAATCATTTCTTTCTAATAGACAGCAAGTTACATGCTCATTACAATTTTCGGATATAATTGATTGTGGAGGGGAAAAATGCAGAAAATAATTTATTTATTGCTTTCGTCGTTATTTCCCTTTGTATTTCCATTGCAGGCATCGTCCTCCGTTGATAAAGATCATCTGGTGATTGAAAGAGTGGAAACTGAAGTGGATCTTTTCTCTCTTTATCGACAGGCTGTTTCGGACCATTCGCAAGGTGACAGAGAGGTCATGGAGCTCTATGATCATCTTGAACAATTGCTGAGGGCCGAGACACATTGGAGTCCAGATTTTAATGCTGAGTTGGTCTTGCAAGGTGTCGCCTACGCGGCAGAAATGCATGAAGGACAAAAGAGAAGATATTCCGAAGTCCCTTACATCTCTCACTCTATTTCTGTAGTCTTAATTCTCTTTGAAGAGGGGAATGTAAAAGACCATTTTGTACTTACCGCTGCAGCACTCCATGACACCCTCGAAGATACTGATGCTTCAGCCGAAGAGATCGCCTACCTTTTTTCAGACAAGGTCAAATCACTTGTCCAAGAAGTGACGAATGATCCCAACCTCACTTATGAAATGAAACATGCATGGCAAATCAAGCATGCGCTTAAAATGTCCCCTGAAGCTAAGTTGATTAAGTTAGCCGACCGGACGCACAACCTCCGCTCCTACAATGAGCAAGATTTCCCAGAAGGCAGTCGCCAAGAAGACCAAAAACGAAACTACTTCATGGCTTCCGCGAATCTAGCCAAAGCGCTTTCTGGATGCAATGAAAAGCTCGACATCGCCATCGATGAAGAGATTCATAGTTATCTAAAGTAACGACCCAAGTTGAGAAAGCTTCTTCCGAAGATCGTGGTTTCTTGCAGAAAGCTCGACCATAGGCGCATCGCTTTTATAGCTCGCCTCTTTGTAATGGACCATCGCCTCTTTAATCGATTGAATTCCCTTGATAGGACCAACTTCCCCATTTTGGAGCTTGAGAATCCATTCGGCCCCTTGCGCTGGAGTTTCGACAAGAGTATCACTAAGTGACTCAACAAAGGGGTGGACCCAATTGGGAAGAGTTTGACCGAGCATTTCCACTTCATCTTTGTGGTAGTGGCTATTTCGCGGTGCTAATGTCACGACGGGGATTTCGTTGATTTTAGCCCACATCATCTCGGCACCCACCCCTAATCCACGGCGTTCTCGTGCATCGACAAAGATCACATCAGCGCAAAACACCTGGACCATATCCCGTCCAAATACACCCTTTTGATCACAAAGATCATCGCTGCGCAAAGCAGGATTCAGAAAAGAGACCCGCAAAGGAAAGAGGACTTTCTCTATCGCCTCACAATCTTCTTTTGTCCAATAGACTTTGCTCTTGTTTTCATGACTCTTTTGGATATTCCCGGCTAGATAGATCGAAAGATAATTCACTAAACATCTCCTTTTCTTAATTGCTCTATGAACTGATCGATTTGTTTTTGTGATCTAAGCTCGACCACTTTTAAAGAAGGGTAGACACCCTCTGATAAGATCTTGGAATAGATCCGGACCCGACTCCAATGAGTTTTTAAAACCCAGAGAAAGATCGAATCCTTTGAGAAAAACTGGTGCTTGAATGTCTCGATATTTCCCCCCGCAATCGGCTCTTTTGTGAAGATCCGCCTCATTGTCCTTTTGAAAAGCCTCCAGAAAACAACAGGAAAGGGAAGTCTTAACCATAAAAGATGGGTAGCATGCCCCCAAACAACGTCGCGAGTTAATGAATAATTCCCGCAACAGACCCATTGACAACGCGAGCAGGCAGCTGAAACATCTTCGACGATCACTTCATCTTCCTTTTTTGTCCAGTTGGGTTCCCAAGCGTAACCATCTAACTCAATATGATCACACTCTAAAATCTCACTGATCTCTCTCGCCAATGTCGACTTACCAGAACCGCTTGTTCCAACAATCGCGATCTTATAACTATGGTCTCTCATTGATCTCGGCTTCTAACAAAGCAGTTACAGGGTCTGCCTCATTTTTCATTAAACCAGCAAATAGAGTCCCGGTCACAAACATTTCTAACTCTTTCCAGTCCCGTAAATCAGAACTGAACATCAAAGATCCCTGGGAAGAGCGGACATAGAAATCCTTTTTTATTTCCAACAACAGTTCGGCATCCTGATTGCTCAATTCAAAAAAATCACCCTTGATCCTAGGTTTAAGAGGAAGAGAAACCCCTTTAGGAAAGTGAATGGCCAGATTCTCTACTTTTCCTTCCATGATATTGAGAAGTTCCTCAGTCTTTGCATCACGAACATCAACAAAGTCAATGAGGAGGATCGTTTCTTCTTGATGATCTAATGGCAAAGCCTCTTCAGCAAACAAAGGCGAACCAAAGATAAGGGATAAGCTAATAAGTAAGGATTTCTTGGGCATAATTGCCTCCATAGGTAGGGAAACAGAGAAAATTAGGTTACCCGATCTTGCTTAGTTTTTGCAAGAAAGAAGAGAATCTGGTACACTTTCCGAGTATGAGCTGTGTAATCACTGAAAGCATGACAGATGGCTTTATTGAAGAAGTCAAAGTCGCCGCAGTCTATGTTGAATGCGAAGGGGAGTTCTTATTCCTTCGTAGGAGGACCCCACCCCATTTTGCCGGCGAATGGTGCGTCCCCGGAGGAAAGGTGGAAAAAGGTGAGGAAATCCTCATGGGCGCCAAGAGAGAGCTCGAAGAAGAGACAGGCATCCAGGTGGCTTCTCAAGACTTAACTTATATCAAGCCGTTGTACTTCAGTACCATATATAACTCATTTGGGTTTTATATTCATTACATAGCCCTCGATCACAAGCCCCAAGTAGTCCTTTCAGAGGAACATGACCAGGCGGTTTGGGTCAATGAAGAGGGGGTGCTGAAGCTAGATATCATGCTAGGGGGGCTAGAGCCATTTTTGCACCTCCAAAGAGCCCTAAAAGCCCGCGAGAATTTAAAATAATTTTTATATATTGAGGTTTGGGGAGCTTTTTAGTATAATAAGACCCATGAAAAGACAAAATACTACACACCGTCCTTCATTTACTTATTGGTGGCCCCTCTAATTAGGTCCCCATCCGGCACATTTGTGCGCACGTTTATCCAGTAAACTTTAGACCAAAACAACAAAAAAAAGGATCAATCTCTCCTGTTGAGGTGATTTATGCATTATCTTTTGCCCGTATCAAAACCCTCTCACATCTTTGCCCCCATCGGGGGATCTACATGGCGTTGGTCTTGCTAATCTAAAAAAAATACCTTTTTAAAACTTAAATAAAATCAATATCCATAAGGAGAATATTATGGCATCAGCACTTTGTGTAGTTGCAGACTCGTGTCTGCTCGCAAATACAATACTTTCGGATGAAGTTGTCCGAGGCATTGAGGAGAAAACTATCGATGATCCAGCCACAGTTTTGGCTCTTGTTGAGTTTGTGGCTAATCTTGCAATCAATACATTTAGACGGTATTCGCTGCAAAGGTATAAGGAATTTGATTCAAACCCCGCTGATGAGGCTTGTCAGAGCCGCGTTGCGGTCCTCATCCATTTTTCCACTTTAGGGGTCCTTGAGCAATTAGGTGAATTGGAGAAGGCTTGTCTAAAGATCAAGAAAAAGGTCGATACTAAAAGTAGCCAACAAAGTTTGGACCGTGCCGATTGCGCTGCCTTTTTTAAGTCAATGCTCGGGGAGTTACGGGTATCTAAAGAGGTGGAATTTTTGCTTCACGCCCGCCTTTTAACGATTACTTGTATTCGGGAAACCAATGCAGAGGGGTTTGAATCAAATT
>JAJZEO010000018.1 GCA_021847505.1 bacterium | reverse complement strand
ACTTCTTCTTGCTGACTCAACCTCAAGATGGGCCCAGGCAATGCGAGAAATGTCGGGACGTTTGGAAGAGATCCCAGGAGAAGAGGCTTTTCCGGCTTATCTTGCCTCTAGGATTGCCAGCTTCTATGAAAGAGCTGGAGCTCTTTTGTTAAAGGATGGTCTAGAAGGTTCTGTAACGATTTTAGGTGCCGTTTCTCCTGCAGGGGGAAACATGAATGAACCTGTTACCCAGGCGACGATGAACGTAGTGGGGTGCTTCGTTTGCCTTTCTCGTGAATTTTCCGATAAGCGAAAATACCCTGCTATTGACCCCAGCCTATCGTGGTCAAAATATATCACTACTGTGGCAGAAGAATTTAAAAGTGAGATCCCTCAATGGGGGGAGTGGGTGGTTCGTTGCCGCAAGTTGATTGTTGCAGGTGATGAAATTGGTCGTCGAATGGAAGTCGTGGGACAGGAAGGGACCAGCCTTGAGGATATCATTGTCTATTTAAAGGCCGAACTTTTTTCATTTGCTTATTTACAACAGAATGCCTTTGAAAAAGAAGACGCTTATTGCAGCATAAAGCAGCAAAAAGTCCATTTTAGGTTGATGAATAGGATTTTTGATATTCCCTTTTCTTATTTTGAGGATGCTGATGAGGCCAAGACCTTTTTCTTAAGACTGCAAAATGAGATCAAGAATATCAATTATTTGAAGTTTGATTCAGGCCCTTATAGATCAGCGTTGCAGGCGATTGAAAAAGAGCTTGAAGAAGCGGAAGAGAAAAGTAAAAGAAAGAGTGGAGTTTAGATGCACAAGATTTATGAAGAAATTTCAGAGATCGGAAACTCAACATTTGTTGTTCAGGCAGATGGTGTCGAAATCGGTGAAATGGTCTGTGTAGAGAAAGCCGATAGAACAAAGCTCTTTGGTTCGGTGATCAGCTTTGATGAGTCCCGCGTAACTATTCAAGCTATGGGGTCTACCAGGGGATTATCGACAGGGGACAGCGTTACGTTTTTAAAACGTGCCATGCGAGTCTGTGTGGGAGATAATATTTTAGGCCGGATTATGAATGCCATGGGAAAGCCCATTGATGGCGGGCCTACGCCCGAGGGGCTTATGACTGAAATTGGAACTCCTTCAGCAAATCCGGTAAGGAGAGTGGTGCCCCACCATATGATCGGTACCAATATTCCCATGATTGATGTTTTTAATACCCTAGTTGAATCGCAAAAAATTCCTATTTTTTCTGTGGCGGGGGAGCCGTACAATCAGTTGCTCATGCGAATTGCTAACCAAACCGATGCTGATATAGTTCTCATAGGTGTCATGGCTGCAAGACAGGATGACGTTCATGCCTTCATTGAAAACGCAAAAAGTAAAGGCTCACTTGAAAAAACAGCGATGTTCATTCATAGAGCTACCGATTATCCTGTGGAATGTTTGCTTGTGCCCGATATGGTTTTGACCGCAGCTGAGCAGTTTGCCCAGCAGGGAAAAAGAGTGCTTGCCCTTCTGACGGATATGACGGCTTTCGCAGATGCATTAAAAGAGATTGCCATCAGTTTAGAGCAAGTTCCTTCTAATAGGGGATATCCAGGGTCTCTTTACTCGGATTTAGCTTCAAGATATGAAAAAGCAATCGATATTGAAGGATCTGGCTCGATTACGATCATCACTGCGACCACGATGCCCGGTGATGACGTGACTCACCCTGTTCCGGACAATACTGGTTATATCACAGAGGGTCAGTTTTATTTCAGAAATGGTCGGATTGAGCCGTTTGGTTCCCTTTCTCGATTGAAGCAAAACGTGATTGGAGGTGAGAAGAGCCGTGATGACCACGGTGATATCATGAATGCGTGCATTCGCCTCTATGCCGAGGCGCTCAAGTCGAGGGAGCTTGAAAGCATGGGCTTCAAATTATCTAAGTGGGATAATAAACTTAAGAAGTATGGCGATCTTTTTGAAATGAAGATGATGGATTTGGAGGTCAATATTACCCTTTTTGAAGCGTTAGACCTCGCGTGGGAGATCTTGCGTCAGTGTTTTGATAAAAACGAAGTAGGGATTAAGAACAAGTTGATTGAGAAGTATTGGGAAAAAGATGGCTCAAATAAAGTACACAAAGATTGAACTTGCAAAGTACAATAAAAAGAAAGCTCTTTCTCAAAGGTATCTTCCTACACTACATTTGAAGAAAATGCTTTTGCAGGTGGAAGTCTACAAAGCCAGAACCGAAGTTAAGGCGAATCAAGAAGAGTATGAAAAATGTTTGACTCAAACGAGCGAACATTCCGCCTTACTTACTGATCCCGCTGCCCAAAATCTCCCAGACTATCTTCAAATTAAAAAATTGGTGGTCGATTCAGAAAATATTGCAGGCATAGAACTGCCCAAATTTAGAGAACTAGTTTTCGTTTCCCTGCAAACGGATTATATCACAGAGCCTGTTTGGTTTGAAGAGATGGTTGCGATGCTTCGGGATCTTAAACGGGCACAGAAACAATTGAGAGTTTCAGAAGAAAAGAAATTGATCTTAGAAAAGGAGTTAAGGACCGTTTCTATACGAGTTAACCTATTTGAAAAACGGATCATTCCCGAAACTACTAAAATCATCAACAAGATCAAAGTCTTTCTAGGGGACCAAGACTTACAAGCTGTAGCTAGTGCAAAAGTTTCAAAAAACAAGATCCTTTTAAGAAAGCAATTAGGAGACCGTCGTCCGTAAATGAGAGTTGATGTAAAAAAAATCTTGTTTATGGGGTCTAGCCACTCTTTAGATCTATTTTTTGAGCGTGCTCAAAAAATAGGGTGGTTCCAATTTGTTTCCGTCACAAAAGCAAAAGCACACGTGCTTCCTAAAGAAATTGAAGATCTAAAGGTCGTCATCAAAGAATTAAGAAAATTGCCTGTTTCTCACAAGCAGGCAGCAATGAATTACAACGAAATTCCTCCCATTGTCGACCGAATTCTCGTTCTTAAAAGAGAAATTGAAAACCTTCATGAAGAGATGCGCTTTGTGAAGGCTGAAATCACTAAAATGCATCCCTTGGGCTATTTTGATGTGGAAGATCTCGTGCAACTTGAAATGGAAACGAAAAAACGGTTTCGGTTCTTTTTTGTGAGACACGATAAGTATTTGAAAGAGCAAATTCCTAAAGACTTGATTTTCATCAATCGGGAATTTGATTTTGATTATTACATGTTGATTTCCGCGGAGAATTTTCAAGTAAATGGCTTTGTTGAAATTCAGGTAGAGAGAAGCTTAAGTGAGCTCGAAAGGGAACTTTCTCGATTGCAGAAAGTTAACCATGAGTGTGAGGCTGAATTAAAAACAATGGCCGATTACTTTGAATCTATCGAAGACCTTTTCGTCCATAAAATGAATAGAATTAATCTGATGTTTTCTAAAGAAGACGCAGAGTTTTGTCTGGAAGATCATCTCTTTTCCGTAGATGCCTGGGTTCCTACTAATCGCTTAGATCAAATAGGAAGGTTGATCAAGGAACTCCCCATTTACTACCAAGAAGTGGCCACCGAACAAGGGGATGCTATCCCCACTTACCTTGAAAACAAAGGGCTAGGAGAGGTGGGGCAAGACTTGATTGAAATTTATGACACCCCCTCTCATTCCGAAGGTGATCCTTCAAAATGGGTCTTGTGGTCATTTGCGATCTTCTTTGGAATGATCCTTTCTGACGCCTGTTACGGGCTTTTATTTCTCTTTTTTGCCCTCTTCTTATGGGCGAAATACCCCAAAATGAAAAACCCCTTGGGCAAGCGAATGGTGAAGTTGATTACAATTCTTTCTTGCACTTCGATCATTTGGGGGGTATTAATTGCCTCTTATTTTAGCATTCAATTGAAGCCTGAGGGCTCATTAAATCGGTTTTCTTTACTCCACTACTTAGCGATTCATAAGGTAGACTATTACAGAGCGGAAAATGGTAAGACATTTCAAGGTTGGGTACACGATTTCCCTGAAATTACGAATGAGACCCCTCCCGAGAAGATTTTTTCAATGAGTAAGGTTGGGTCAGATGAGGTCAACAAATACACAATTATGGAAGAGATGTACAATTCGCTTTTAATGGAAATCTCTCTAATTGTCGGGGTCATTCATTTGAGCCTATCTTTTTTGCGAAACTTTAGAAAAAGTTGGTCCGGACTTGGATGGATTTTTGCTCTTTGGGGAGGATATATTTTTTTCCCAACCATCATCGATGCTGTCCCCATATTCAATTACATGGGATGGCTAAAACCCCATGTATCAACGGTCATTGGCGAGCAGCTTCTCTATGGAGGACTAGTGCTTGCCGTTATTTTGGCACTGATCCAAGAAAAACTTGCTGGTATCGCTGCCATTTTTAAAGTCATTGAGGTTTTTGCGGATACCCTCTCTTATTTGCGTCTCTATGCTCTGGGCCTTGCGAGTATGGTCATGGCGATGACTTTCAACGAAATGGGTATGGCAGCTGGTTATATTGGAGGCGCGTTGATTATTTTGGGGGGTCACATTGTCAATATCGGTTTGGCGGCTGCAGCTGCTGTGATCCACGGACTTAGGTTGAATTTTCTTGAATGGTACCACCACTGTTATGAAGGGGGTGGGAAAAAATTTAATCCCTTGAGACTAATTATGAGGAGATAAGGAGAGTTATGATAGATTTTAGACTTGCTGGACCAGCACTGGCTTTGGGATTTAGTGCCATTGGAGCAGCCATTGGTTGCGGAATAGCTGGGATCATCTCCCACGGTATTATGAGTCGTATTGAAGAGGGCCATGGTAAGTTGATTGGACTATCAGCTGCCCCTGCTTCACAGATGATCTTTGGATTCATTTTGATGCTCGCGCTCAGAAACGCTGTCATGGAGGGGACTGTTTCTCCCATGTCGTCAGCTTTCATCGGAGGTGCGAGTGGGGTCGCAATTTGCATAACGGCTATTTACCAAGGGCTTGCCTGTGCTTCAGCGATACAAGCAACAGCAAGACAGCCTTCAGTCTTTGGTAAGACATTCATTGCCATTGGAGTACTCGAGTCGTTCGGGCTGTTTGCCTTCGTCTTTGCTCTGCTTCTACTTAAATAGAGATAGGCGACCTTGACATTTTCTCAAGCTCCAGTATACCTGGAGTTTGAAGGAGATGGGTGTTGGGAAAGAAGAGCCGAAGAGAGCATGACACAATGGGTTGGGTAGAAGTGCCCGCTGATCGTCTATGGGGAGCTCAAACACAGAGGTCCATAGAGAATTTCAAGGTCGGTCGCGAAAGAATGCCTCTGGAGATCATTTATGCACTGGCTCTTGTGAAAAAAGCCTCCGCGATAGTTAATTGTGATCTTAAATGTATCGATCAAACAACTAGAGACTTAATCGTTTATGCCTGTGATGAAATCCTTTCCGGCAAACTTGATGACCATTTTCCTCTAGTCGTTTGGCAAACGGGCTCTGGGACTCAGACAAATATGAACCTCAATGAGGTGATATCTAATGTAGCCAATCACAACGCTGGATCGGAGATCGGAGGTAAAGAGCCGGTACACCCCAATGACCATGTGAATCGCTCCCAATCCTCTAATGACGTCATTCCCACAGCAATCATTGTAGCTGTTTGCCAAAAGGTGCAGAAAGAACTCATCCCACACCTACAAGTTCTTTACGAAGCTCTTGTAGTTAAAGCTGAAGAATTTGCCTCGATCACCAAATGCGGCCGAACCCATATGATGGATGCGGTTCCCCTTACGCTTGGCCAGGAATTTTCTGGCTTTGCCATGCAAATCAAAAACGTTATATCTGACGTTTCAGAAGCCTCTCAAGCTGCCGCCCAAATTCCTCTGGGAGGGACAGCAGTAGGCACAGGACTCAATACCCACCCTGAATTTGCTGAAAATGTAGCAAAGAAGATCTCCGAACTTACCGATATAAAGATCATTTCCTCACCAAACAAGTTTGAAGCGATTGCTACTATGGACCGTCTCATAGCCCTTTCGGGAGTCCTTAAAACCATTGCTGTGGCCTTTATGAAAATTGCCAATGATATTCGTCTATTAGGTTCAGGTCCTCGCTGCGGGATCGGAGAACTACGATTACCCGCTAATGAGCCAGGCTCGTCGATTATGCCCGGCAAGGTGAACCCCACCCAATGCGAAATGTTGACCCAAGTCGCAGCTCAGGTGATGGGAAATGACGTCACTTGTGCCATTGCGGGAGCTAGCGGCCAGCTTCAACTCAATACATTTCGCCCCGTTGTTGCTTATAACCTCATTCAATCAATCCGACTTCTAGGAGAGGGAGCCATCAGCTTTACCTCAAGATGTCTATTAGGAATTGAGGCAGATCAGCCGATGATCAACAAACATCTCCATAACAGTTTAATGTTAGTCACGGCTCTCAATGAGCACATTGGTTATGAAAAGGCAGCGATGATCGCAAAAACAGCACATCAAGAAGGATTAACATTAGAAGAGGCGGCCGTTCAACTCGGATTTTTGACAAGGGAGCAATTTTCTCAAATCGTCAATCCCCATGAGATGACATAAATCAATCATTGTGTTACATTTAGCCTCATCTATTTAGGGGCTAAAATGTATAAATACATCTCTGCAATTGTCTGTTTTTTAAGTTTGCGTGTTTGGGGAGAAGAATCACATAAAGTGGTTTTTCTTGTTTCTCCACCAAGGTCACTATCAGTGGGATTTACTCGTATGATCCAAGAGCGTGGGGATTTTAAGATCTTTCTAGAACCAGCGATGAGCGTCTACTTTCATAACCACAATTTTTCCCATGAAGGGTTCCTAGAAGACTCATTTAAGACATTCGATGAAGTAAAAAAGGCGATTTTTGAAGAAGGGGAAAATGTTTTTATCAAGGAAATGAGTGCTGCTTTAGTTGAGGTTATCGATGAGGAAGTGATGAAACGACCTGATGTTTATTTCGTATTTCTCTTGCGTGATCCTCATCCTTCGATCATTTCTTTTTATTCTAAGCTAAACCGGATAGTGGGAAATTTTCACGAGGCTACTGGGTATAAGGCCACATATGATCTTTTTCAAAAGATTGCGATGTCTAGTGTAAGGGAGCCTCTAATCTTGTACACGGAGGAATTGGCCTCAAAACCCAAAGAGGTGGTGGAGGAGTTTTGTGAGTATGTAGGTATCCCGTTTAAAGAAGAAGCCCTTACATGGGATCTCTTGGGTGAGAATTTTAATCTGCAGACAGAATGGAAAGATGCCAAAAAAGAGCATCTCATTAAACATTGGCATGGTGAAGCTCTTCAAAGTAGAGGTTTTAGCCCGTTAAAATCCTATGAAATTGATGATCAAGGAACACCCACATTTTCAGAAGTACAAGATCCGAAAGATCGTGAAGAATGTCAAAAGGCCTATGAACTTAGCCTACCCTATTACCAGTTTTTTCGGTCAATTCATCAAGCTGCACCAGCCATAAAGAATCTCGCGGCATCTTCAGGATAACCCAATTCTCGTAAGCTGGTCAAAAATTGCTCGACTCTCTGAGGGTCATTGCCGCAGGCAGCGAATAGAGACCCTCTTATCTCTGGCGGTTGGCATTGATTCAATCTATGGCAGGCCGCTTCACCTAGGGCTCTATAGCCTGGATGTTCTTTGCCATGATGATTCTGGATAAGAGTCATCACATTGATCAAATCAGCAATGGTAATCGTCAATCCTTGGCTTTGCTCCGCTAATCTCAGTAAGACATCTGAGAGGCGAGTTGGGCACCCATGGGCTAGAAGGTCGAAAGAAGGCCGAACAGAGGCGTCGAGGTGAAGTGTTTCAGCTAATTCACGTGAGTAAATTCCATTTAAGAATTCTAAAAGTAGGATCGCAAGGGCTCCTTTCTCTTGTTCAGAAAGGTTGGTACAATCAGCAAACTGATTAAACTTGGTTCTTAGGAAGAGTTGATCTAATTGCTGAGGTGCAGTGTAAGAACAAAGGAGGATCAACTTCATCTTATGGGAAATTTCTAGGCTATCCTCAAGCTCCAAAAGATTCATTAAGAGAGTCTCTAATTCTTTTCTAGTCAACGCAGAAGGAAATTGGCTAAAATCAGTCCTATTCAGTAAGTCACCCAATTTTTTTGGCCGGTAGATGGAATACAATAAGGCTAGGTACATTTGGTCAGAAATAGTAAATGTTTCCTCTTCCAGCAATCGTGGCCTTAATTCTTCGATTGCGGCAATCGCTTCGGGATAACGTTTTCTAGAAGCAAAAGCTCTGGCAGCTGTTTTCAAGATACAATCAATCTTTAACTGTTCTTCCTTGCTAAATTCGTAATCTTCAAAAAGCTGGGGTTGTTTTCTTAAGACTTCCACAAACTTGATGCAGAACTTCTCAGACGGATGAGCATTCATGATCTCAAGGGCGTGTACAACTTCAGGTTCAATGAGGAAAGTGCAAGGAAGATGGAAAGAATCGGCGTAACACAAAAAGGTCATTCCCCAATCTTCCGGCTCTTGAAGAAGGGTCCGAGGAAAGGTCGTGCCGATTCGAAAGGGAACTCCAGGGTTGACATCGTGATTTTGAGTGAATTTAATGAGCGATGACTGGAGGGAGGGGAGGCTATGTCGATGGGCAATTGCTTCACCAACGCCCATTAATAGTCCATCAACATCTGTCGTTTCAATCATCTTGTCTAATTTACCTTTAACGAGATCGCGAGAAGAGGCAAGATACAGGATTCTGACAAATTGATATTGGACATTTTCTGCCCTGCTGGCTGTGGATAATCCAAAAAAATCGAGGATAAAAAAGACAACCTTGGCCAGGCACCCCATTTCCACAAGGCTTCCATCCCAGGCGACTCGAACTCCTTGGCCCCCCTTAGTAAAGAAAAGCTCGATTGAGCCGGTCAGAGAAGAGTCATCTAACCCATTAGGAAGCTCGTCAGGCTGGAATCCTGCATAGTTACTGTTAATTACGGTTTTCATGCCAATAATTATATTTAATTATGGCTTAAAAGTAAACGACATCTGTTGGTTAGAGTCCGGAAGAGAAAGAGGGGGTTGTAAAATAAAAATTTTAAAGCCGATCCGAAGTTGACACTCCTCAATTTTGGGGCCGGATTGGGTGATTTATCGAGGGCATAGTCAAGAAATTCTTTGAAAACAGAGAGGAGGTGGCGAGGGGGGGCATCGATAGGAAAAAAGGCGATATCTCTTGTTTCAGCGGTGATCTTAGGCGTTCCAGAAACCCTTCGGCAAAGAAATACAGAGGCTTTGACGGGGATGATCCAATCGTGGTTGTAATCCCCCACCTTTTTGACAATTTGGCAAGAAAGGCCTGTTTCTTCTTCGAGCTCTCTTAGGCAAGCAGCTTCTCTTGTTTCTCCCTCTTCAATCCCTCCTCCGGGAAAGACCCATACAGAGACATCTCGCATTTTCACCAGGAGAAACGATCGGCCATCTTCGGAAAGGAGAATTGCGAAAACACTTTTAATATCGTTCTTATTTGCCATCAATCGAACTTTTTCTTACAATGTTGCCATGAGAATGTATAGACCTTTTCTTTTTTTGTCTCTTTTTTGTTGTGGGTGTACTTCCCATTATGTTTCAGTAGTCAAAGTGCCCATTGATAAGACTAGTCTTGCTTCTACTTATGCAGAATCACCTGATCCCAAAGCAGCAAAGCCACCAAAGGGAGAGAAATTATATGTCTCCTACCGAATCCCTTTTTCAATGAATTGCGACGATTTGAAGATTAGGCTCAAAGTGGTCTATCGCAATTTAGAGCAAGAAGAGAAAGTGTTTCCGGTTCATCATCGTATGGGTGCGGTAGGGTTTGACCTAGTAGGGGATAAATTTAAGAAGACTAACGGCTTTTTTACCTACCGAGTTGAGCTTTTAGATAAAGATGATCATGTTGTCGATTCTAATCAGCAGCGAATGTGGGTTGAAATCCTAAAACTAAACCAGTAGCATAGCTTGGGTCTTCTTTAGGGAGTTGTTCAGCCATCGGAGGAGAGTTTCTGTATCTTCCCAACTAATGCAGGGGT
>JAJZEO010000035.1 GCA_021847505.1 bacterium | reverse complement strand
CGGCGTCGATTTCCCCGAAAAAAGAGATCCTGAAGACATCTCCAAAAAGGTGGTGCCCAAGGGAGTAGAGGTCTATGAAATCCAAGGGCCATTTTTCTTTGGGGCGGCCAATATCCTTAGAGACCTCTTAAATAACGTCTCTCACCAACCTAAGGTCTTTATTCTTCGGATGCGATTCGTTCCAATGATCGATGCTTCGGGTATGTATGGAATCGAAGAGTTTCACAACCAGTGCAAGAAAAAGAATATTACCCTTTTCTTATCAGGTGTACACGGCCAAACAAAAAAAGATCTCAAAAAATTCGGGCTGATAAGCTCCCTTGGTGAACAAAGAATTTTTCAAAACATCGATGCTGCATTAAAAAAAGCAGGCGAGCTCCTTTCTGAATAGAGTTAGCCGCAGGACAAGCTTATTACTTAAATGAGAAACAGGATAATGAGGATTAGGACAGGATAGACAGGATAATTACCTACATCCATCCTGCCTATCATGCCTCGATCCTGTTAATCCTGTTCTATTTTTAAATTTGCTTTTTCCCGAAAAACCTGAGTTATGTAAGAGGTGTAGTTGCGGATATTGAGGCGTTGTAGTACATTCTAGCCAGTTCGCAGTGATGTCTTCGCGCTTTTAACGTACTCAGGTTCAATGAAAGGCAAATCCAAGTCATGGCTTATCGATGAATTTACCCCTAAATCATGGATTTGCCTAAAAAATAAATATACGCTTTCGCTGTTTCGTCACGATCTTTTGGCCGGAATTACGGTGGGGATCGTTTCGTTGCCGCTCGCGATTGCTTTCGCCGTCGCTACCGGTTTGCCTCCTATTGCAGGAATCTATACGGCCATCGTGGGGGGAATGATCATCTCCCTTCTAGGGGGGAGTTTTACCCAAATCGGTGGGGTTACAAGCTCATACATTGTGATCGCTTATATGATTATTCGGGAGCACGGCTATCCGGGATTGTTCCTGACAACCATTGTAGCGGGGTTTCTACTCATTTTCTTCGCTTTGTCGCGATTGGGCAAGTTGATCAAGTATATCCCCTATCCATTAGTCGTGGGTTTCACGTCAGGAATCGCCGTCTTGATCTTTACATCTCAGGTGAAGGACTTCTTAGGCCTTGATATCCAAGAGCTTCCATTGCAGTTTATCTCAAAATGGGGCGCGATTTTTTCTTCATTTTCTACATGGGATCCGTTGACATTTGGTGTGGCTCTTGGGACATTAATGGTCATTATTTTGGTGCGGCATTATTTTCCTATTGTCCCTTGGGGCTTTGTAGGGATTGCTGTGGCAACTTTGCTCACTTGGTTTTTCCATTTACCCGTAGAGACGATTGCTTCCCACTTTGGGGAGATTCCAAGGGCTTTACCTACCCTTTCTGTGCCAAATTTATCTGCTTCCCTCTACCAATGGCGGGATTTGTTTCCTTCGGCTTTGACGATCGCCTTTTTAGTGAGTATCGAATCTCTATTGGCTGCTGTCATTGGCGATGGTATGACAGGGAGGAGGCATAAATCAAATTGTGAATTGATGGCGGTGGGTATTGCCAATATCGCTTCGATCTTATTCGGAGGACTCCCTGCATCGGGGTCTGTTGCAAGAACAGCGATCAATATCAAAGCAGGAGCAAAGACGCCGTTTTCGGGGGTGATTCACGCTTTGACTTTACTTGTGGTGGTGGTTCTATTCGCCCCGGTAGTTAGCTTGATTCCTCTCGCCTCTTTATCTGCTGTGCTTATGATCGTGGCCTGGAATATGAGTGAGATTCGCCATTTTCGCCACTTGTTCAAAGCCCCTTTTTGCGATGTGTTCATATTGATTGTAACTTTCTTTCTTACCATCATGGCGGATCTCTCTACGGCAATTGGGGTGGGAATCGTCATCTCGGCCTTTTTGTTCATGAAGCGGGTAGGCGATGTGTCAGGGATTTCCCCTTTGATCTTGAAAAAAGATGACGAAATTGAGGTGGAAAGTGAGGAGTTCAATAAAGAATCTGTCGAGTTGAGCTTTCTTCCTCAAGGAATAGAAATTTATGAAATTACCGGCCCCTTCTTTTTCGGGTTAGCTGATAGCTTAAAAGATGTTCTTTCCAATTTAGAATATCCTCCCAAGGTGTTCATCTTACGGATGCGCAAAGTTCCGACCATCGATGCGACAGGGCTTCATGCTCTTAAAGAGTTTTACTACCAGTGTCGTCGGGATAAAACAGTGCTTATCCTTTCAGGGGTGAATCGGCATGTCTTTCAGGCTCTAGAAAGATTCGATCTAACTAAGCTCATTGGAAAAGAGATGATTTTTTCTCATATCGACAATGCGGTGAAAAAAGCTCTGGAAGTAAGCTTAGCTCAAAAGTCTTCTCTTAAAAAACAGACCGGCTCCAACGAGGTTACACCCCCCAATCAATAAGAGAGGCCAGAGGTTTTTCATGGCTACAGTCAGAGGCATTGCCTTTAAAAAGAGCCCTTTGGCGAGAACGAGCATGTATTGGAGAGGAATTAGATAGGCCATAGGCTGCAACCATGCAGGCATGTTTTCAATGGGTGTGGCAAAACCCGAGAGCAATATTGAGGGAACAAGCAGGATAAATGCCCCTAACATAGCTTGTTGCTGCGTTGAGGAAATCGTGGAAATAAAAATCCCCAAACCACTGACAGAGAATACAAATATTAGTAAGCTGATCAAAAAGAGGGTGACTGATCCAGTGAAGGGCACTTGTAATAGATAGACTCCCACAAGAGCAAGTGAGCAGCCCTCGATCATCCCGATAATAATTCCAGGAAGGGTCTTTCCCATCAGGATTTCAAAGGGGCTCAAGGGTGAGATGAGAAGCTGATCATAGGTCCCCAGTTCCTTTTCTCTTGAAATGGAGTTAGAAGTCACAATGATGCAAATGAGCATCGATAGAGTCGCAACAAGCGACGGAATATTAAACCAATAGTAAAGTAAATTAGGATTAAACCAGCTCCGATCTACGGCGTCAATTTTACCAATTTTGGGGTTCAATTCGTAAGAGAATTGATTGATGATCGATAAGCTATACCCTAGAATGATTTGTGCTGAGTTCGACTTTCTCCCATCAAAGAGAAGCTCGAGATTAGCACTCTTGCCCCCTTCTAGATCGCGAGAAAATTGTTCGTCGAACATCATCACCATCACCCCTTTTTGGGCGTCCAGAAATCCCTTTACTTGCTCTATATTTTCTAAGTAGACGATTTTCTGAAAGGTCGGCGATCCTTTAAAGCGTTGAATGAGCTCAAACGATTTCTCGCCTGCATCGCGATTGTAGATTCCCATGCTGACATTGCTGACATCTAAAGTGGCGGCAAAGGTAAAAATGAAGAGTTGAATGAGAGGCGGCGCAAGCAGAGAAACTCTCGTTCTCGTATCTTGGAGGCTCACCAAGAGCTCTTTTCGAATCAAGGTGAGTATTCGTTTCATCAATCCAACCTCTTGACTGTTTTTTTAATGGTTAAGAGAAAGAAAATCAGACCAATTCCTAACATGGGGAGAATATTGATCACGATCAGTTGGGGTACATCGCCTACTAAAAATTCTGTTTGCAAGCACTGTACAAGATATCGTGCAGGTAAGAGATAGGTAATCGCGCGGATCCATGCCGGCATACTTGAAATTTCAAATAAAAACCCTGAGAGGATGTAGGCTGGCAAAAATCCCGCCATCACGGCAATTTGATAGGCAACGATTTGACTGCGCGCGAGTGTAGAGATCAATAAGCCAATGCCAAGCGCTGAGAAAAGAAAGGCAGAGGTGACAAGAAACAACAGTGTGAAAGATCCTCTAAAAGGGAGGCCAAAAAAGAAAATCAAAATACCCACACATAAGATCATCGACAATAGTCCAAGGCAAAAATAAGGAATAAACTTTCCTAGGATCAATTCGTAAATTTTTACACTCGTCGACATGATCGCTTCCATGGTCCCCCTTTCCCATTCTCTTGCGATCACAAGAGCTGTTAATAGGGTTCCGATGAGGGTCATAATGATGGCCAGGCACCCGGGCAAAATAAAAAATCGGCTTTCTAGCTCTTCGTTATACCAAAAACGACTTTCGGCATTGATCGTTTGAGTGGCCCCTAACCGCCTTTGGATCAGTTCTTGGATTATCCAATTGTTTAATGTGGCTTTGGCGTAATTTTTGACAAAGTTGGCTGTGTTAGGCTCGCTTCCGTCGGCAATGATTTGAATGGGAGCAACACAATCGGGTCGATTAAGATATTGCGAGAAGTAGGAAGGGATGACGACGAAACCTCTAATCTCGTTCAGTGTAATTTTTTCTGAGAGCTCTTCTCGAGTGGTCACCACTTGCAACTCATAGTAGCGAGAATTTTGAAAACTCTCTTTAAGTGTGGTCGCTTCCTGATTTGAGTCTTCCACAAGAAGACCTAACTTTAAGTGATTTAAGTCTAAAGAAACCCCATATCCATACAAAAACAATAGAAAAAGGGGCAAAAAGAAACTCACCAAGAGAGCGCTGGGGTCTTTAATGATTTGAATGGTCTCTTTCTTGATCAAGGCAATTAATCGTCTTAGTGACAAGAGACTTCTCCTTTTAGCGGCATGATCCTGCCCCCTGAATCAATTGAATGAATGCATCTTCTAGCGTGGAGGTGTCTGTGCATGCTTTCAACTCGGCCGGAGAGCCTTGTTTGACGATTTTCCCAGCAAAGATCAGGGCAATCTGATCACAATTTTCTGCCTCATCCATATAATGGGTGGTGATCATGATCGTGACTTTCTTTTTGACTAAGGCTTTGATATGGCCCCAAAATTCTCTTCGTGTGATCGGGTCTACCCCTGAGGTCGGTTCATCGAGAAAGATGATATCGGGTTTGTGCATCGTGGCGCAGGCGAGGGATAACCGTTGCTTAAACCCGAGGGGCAAAGTATCTGCCAAGGTGTGGGCATATTTTTTTAAGTCAAAGATTTCGACCATAAGTTTAATGGCATCCGTTTTTTGCTGCTCTTGCAAGTTGTAGATTCCTGCAAAGAAATCGAGGTTTTGCATCACCGTTAAGTTTCCATAGAGGGAAAATTTTTGCGCCATATATCCGATGCGCGCACGGATGGTGGAGGGTGCCTGTTCAAGACTCATTCCTAAAATAGAGGTGGTCCCTGATGTGGGGGGCAATAAACCGCATAACATGCGAAACGTAGTCGATTTGCCTGCTCCATTAGGTCCAATCAGACCAAAGATTTCACCCCGATTCACCTGGCAATCAATATGATCGACGGCGATAAACTCTTTAAATTTCCTCGTCAATTGTGAGCAGGTAATGACACTCTTTTCTTGATCCTCAATCAAAGGCCTGGCTTCAGCGAGGGGCGAGGGTTTTTCTTGGTACCCTCCTAAACGGCTTACAAAAGCTTCCTCGAACGTAGTTGCTTGTGTTTGATTTTTAAATTCTTGAGGAGTTCCATAAAAGAGCATTTTTCCGTTATTGAGTAAGAGGACATGGTGACACCGCTGGGCCTCTTCAAGGTAAGCTGTGCTCCATATAATGGTGGTATCTTCTGCCAAGAGCTGCAATGTCATCTTCCAAAGTTCATTTCTTGAGATGGGATCCACACCCACGCTTGGCTCATCTAGGAGGAGAACCTTGGGCTTTGTGATGAGGGCACAAGCAAGGCCTAGTTTTTGTTTCATTCCCCCAGAAAGGGCTCCGGAAAGCCTTGAAGTGAAGGGAGCTAGACCAGTAAAACTTAAAAGGGAATCAAAGGCCGTTTTTTTCTCTTCTTTGCGAAGGTCTTTAAGGTCAGCGTAGAGGTTGAGATTTTGCATCACGGTCAAATCTTCATAAAGACCAAACTTTTGTGGCATATATCCAATCGAATTACTGACTTGGCTTGATTCTTTGACTGTGTCAAAACCGGCAACTTTAATGGAACCCTCTGTGGGAAGTAAAAGAGCCGCCATTAGCCTCATCAAGGTAGTCTTTCCAGCTCCATCAGGTCCCACGATTCCGACAATCTTACCCGTCGGGAATGTCGCCTGGATCTTATCCAAAACGGGTGGCACATTCTTTAAAAACACTTTTGTTAGATTATTGATTTCAATTGAAGAGCCCATCGGCTACCCACGTATTTTTACGGTTACCGGCATACCTTGCTTTAATGAGACATCGGGGCTATCAATATAGATCCTCATTCGATAAACTAGAGCTGTTCTCAATTGTGTGGTTTGAACAGTTTTTGGAGTAAATTCAGCTACAGGCGAGATGAATCCTACTTTTCCTGTATAAGATTTACCTCCGTCAGTGAACACTTCAGCCTTCATCCCATAATTGACGCGGCCCAAATCGACTTCATCAACATAAGCTCTTATCCAAACTGGAGACAAGAGCGAGAGCACATAGACCGGCTCGGCAATGTTCAGAACAGAGCCTACTTCACGAATACGAGTTAAAAGTACCCCATCATTAGGAGCGTAGACCTCGGTGTAACTCAAACTGTCGCTCGCAAGAGCAAGTTCAACTTCAGCAGCAGCAACGTCAGCTGTTAAACTTTTAAAGTCTGCCTGCACATCATCGAGATTTTCTTCAGAGATAGCGCCCGATTCAATCACACCCAGGCGGTTTTGCAACTGTGATGCTGCATTCTCCCATTTAGCCTTCACGCTTTGCAAGTGAGCTGCTGCCACCATGACCAGATTTTCATAAGGCACACGATCCAAAGTAGCCATTAACGACCCTTCTTTAACCATGTCCCCTTCTTCAAAGAACAGCTTTTCTACTTTTCCCTGCACACGAAACGCAATATCGACTTGCCGAATGTCGACGTTTCCATAAAGTGTTAACTCTTGCTGACCGTTTTGCTTGGTGTGAACGAAGAAATAAACCCCTGCCTCAATGAGACAAGCAAGTACGACAACAACAATCCCTATTTTTAGGTACTTCATAAGCCCATAAATAAGCCCAAATCGAATAATCTTCAAGGAGAGGCTTTGTTTCTTTACTAAAATTGATTTTCTCCTCTAAACTTTTCTACAACTTTAAACCCGGTTTAACAAGAGAAACGAGATATGCGCCGACTTTTCATGACGTTATTGATTGTGTCCATTCAAGCAATAGCTTCGGAAAACGCCTCTCTTATTAAGATTCTTGCAGATCACGATCAATACCCTTCCGAAGAGGTACAAGCGGCATTTCAAACTTTATGCGCCTTCTCGCCAAAAACAGAGCCGCACTTTTTCTCCTATTGCAAGCCGGAGGAAATTACTACCGTGGGAGAAGTTTCTTCTTCGCTCTATGGAGAAATTGTCCAATCTATGACAATTAGCTGCGTCGATGTCTTCATCTTCAATTTTGAAAGAAACGCTTACTTTATGGTCAAACGAAAAGATCCCCCTGCCCAAGGAGAGTGGTGGCTGCCTGGCGGTAGGGTCTTCAAAGGTGAATCGTTTTATGAAAGCGCCAAACGTAAAGCCAAAAATGAAGGGGGCCTAGAGATCCTTCCCCTGGCACAATTAGGCACTTACACCACCTATTTCACTGAATCAGCATGGGGACAGAACGTCCCCACCGACACAAAAAATACTGTGATTCTTGCTTTATGTAACGATCAAGAATCGATTCTCGATACCCATCACCAAGACTCTTGCTGGGTTCCTATCGATGAAGCACCCCTTGATCCCTATGTTTTGTCTGCCTACACAGAAGCAAAAACTAAGCTTTCACAATGGGGATTTCTGCCCACTATTTAACTTTCTTATGCCAACAGAGACGGCATTCTTTGCAGTCCGGTTTGCAAGCATTGAGCTTCTTTTTGCAATGTGGGCAGCCCTTGGCGTGTTCATGCCATAGTGCTTTAAGCAATTTTGTGATTTTGCAATGACCTTTTTTTGCTCCCTTTGCTGCTCTTTTAACTGGTTTTTTTCTTGCTGGCATAAATTTCTCCCTTTTTAATTTTATGATAACTTAGGGAGCTTAATTATTCGCAGCAGACTAATTATCAGACATCTATCGACTGCTTTGCATGATGATCATGTCTTTGAGGATTTGGGTGGCTTCCTGCATTTGCAGATCATCTTTGCCATAAGCGGCCGTCTTGGCGGCTAGTCCAAATCGCCGTTGATTGACCTCTTCTAAAAAAGAGGAAAAGTTGAGGTTCTTTGAAAGCCTCTCCTGACTATTGGCTTTTAGCTTAGGAAGTATTTGTTCTAGAGAGCGATTTTTCCTCTGTTTATAGGTTGTAAACAGATGATTGATTTCCTCTTTAACATCCTTTTTCTGCATGAGACTTTCGGCAGAAAGTGGGTACTTAAGGTATTTCTCTCCAATCTCATAGGGCGCATAAATAGTGGGAACTACAATATCGGCTTTGACCCCTTCAATTTGGGTCGATTTCCCAGATACAGTAAAATAGCGACCGACCGTGACTTTGTAGAAATCTCGAGAGGAGGCATCCGTGATCGTTTGGTATTGCATCGTTCCTTTTCCATACGATCTTTCATCTCCCACAATTACGCCAACTCCCTCATCTTGAAGAGAGGCGGCCAAAATTTCTGCGGCCGAGGCGGAGGCTTTTGAAGTAAGGACTACCAAAGGCCCGTCGAAGTAGGTTCTAGGATCAAGATCTCTTTGGTATTGAATTTGATCTTTAGAGTATTTCGCAATGACCACAACACCATTTTTAATAAACAAGCCGGCAGTTTTAATGGCTTGGCTAAGAAATCCTCCGGCATTTGCCCTTAAATCTAGGATCAAACCATAGATTGGCCCTACAGAGCGTAGTTCTTTAAGTGCTTCACGTATATCTTTTTCTAAGGAAACCCCCTCTTCATTTTCATAAAAGGAGGTCATTGAAATTTTTCCAATCACCCCATCGGCAAAAGGTTCAGAAGAGACCTGAATTCTTTCTGACTCGAGAGAGATTTTTTCCCTTTGCAAGGTGACCGCGATCTTCTCTTGCTTACCGGGTCTTTCAAAAAGAAAGGAAATCTTTGAGTTTTGTGGACCCTCAAGAAGTCTAAGGACGTCCCCAAAATAAAGGTCATCCACTGGGGTCGCATCAATTTGTCTTAAAATATCCCCTTTCGCAATGACCTTGGCCCTAGCTGCCGGGCTATTTTCCACCAATCCTGCCACATAAGAACCCTCGACCCCTTCTTGTAGATGGAGCCCCACGCCACAAAATTGTTTGAGTAAAGCTACCCTAATCTCGGACGCTTCCTCAGGAGAGTAGTACATGGTATGGGCGTCTAAACTGGCGGCTAAGGCTTTCAATATATTGAGAGCAAACGTCGGCTCGGGCCTCTCAAACGAAATGAGGTACTGGTCCTCATGGGCCCTTCGTTTCTTCTCAAAATAATTTAATACTTTTAAACGATCGGTAGGGTCTAATTGGGAGACTTTTTTCTCTGATGCAAAGTAAACCAACCAATTTTGCATGATACAACTATTCAGGTGATAAAGGTCATTTTGGGTTTCGGGAAAAGAAATTTGTTGAGAAATCGGTTTTGAAAGATCCAGCTCCTGGAGACTAAGCAATTGAGTCCTGACGGCTGCCCGAATTTTTCTTGCCCTTTGAATGGAAGCGATGATCGTCTTATTAAGTTTCACATATTCGGGAAACTTCCCCTTATAGAGGTCTGCAATGACCGTTTTAGCTTCTTGGTCACTCAATGTATAGAACGAATCGACTTCAGACTTCAAAAGATAGGTCTGCCTTGGGTCAAACCTAGTAATAAATAAATTGAACGAACGGCGAATTAAGTTGGGATTGAGCTTGTTATACTCGACATGATAGGCGAGCATTTCATTCATCGCCACAGGGATATGCTCGTATTTTAAAGGACTTTCTAATGAAAACGCCCCGGAGAGGGGTAGAAGAAAAGCCCAAAGCCCCACCCAAGTTTTTCGAAAATACATAACTCTTTCCATCCAGACCTTTTTCTTTCCACACATTAATAAAAAAACCAATTATGCAGTAGAGAAAAGTTCCACATTGCCTCTTGCAAATAAATCTCCCCTTCGCTATCTTCCTTAA
>JAJZEO010000055.1 GCA_021847505.1 bacterium | reverse complement strand
ATAGGATAATTAGAACCCATTAGAAGGCGGACCAAAAAATTATGAAACAGCCCAGATCCCATCACGATTTCTTGTAGTTGAACGCTTTTAAGACCCCTTTCGCCTTTTCCACAATCACCGCCCACTCAGGGGAATCTACGAACTCGAAAGCTTCAGTATAATCATTCGCAAAAATTTCAAACTCATCTCGAAATGTTTTCAAAACGTGGTATTGTTCTTCAGTAAGCCCGTATTCTTTATAGTGTTCTAAAATAGGGTCGCCGTCACCAAAAAAATTACAAACTGTTTCACCAAAATCATCACATTCAGGACCCTCTCCCCGAACCCAAACCCTTTGCTGATATTCTTTATCAGCAACACCACTAATCGTATCCAATAAACTTAATATGACTTGTTCTCTTTCAATCTTCATATTAGTCACCTCCTTGGTAGACAAATTCATCTACGGGAATATGAGCTTCGGGATGGTTTTTATTAATTAGGTTACCATATCTATCTAAAGCTTTACCATCTCTCTTTTGAACTACATAAGGCTTTTGTTGGTAAGGTAAGGGGCTATGAGGTTTTCCTGGCATCACTCTTATTTCATTATGTGGATTACAAGGATCAATATACCTTATACCACCTCCTTTATCCGAAAGTTGTACTCTAAAATTTTCTGGGATACCCTTTGGCCTTGAAAAAGTGGGAAGACCAGTTTGACGAATCAATTCCTTTGCTGCCTCCTCGGTCATATTACCCTTGTAAGGTTTTAAGAATTGTTGAGCTTTTTCATAGAAATAAAAGGAGTCTTGCAATTCAGGAGTCAAACAATCTAGATTTTTAGGTTTTGAAATGGATTCTCCAATGCTAGTTCTGGCTATATTCGTTTCTGCCTCTGCAGCAACTTCCAAAACTAGAACTCGTTCAGCAATCTCACATCCCGCTCGGGTTTGCTTTAGTGTTCTGGCTACTTTTGCTCCTTTGGCAATACCTTTGGCGGCAGCACCGGGAATCACCACATCTGCCCCGTATTTGCCAAATGCATACCCGGCGAGCTCGCCACGCTCTATTGACGATAGTTCATCCCACTCAGCAATGAGTTGATGCACTTCTGGTGCCAATGTTTCTGTTAGTGTTTCCCATTCCTCCGTACGAACAAGATCGGTCAGTAGAATAAACGAATCTCGCACTTGTTGCCCTGTCTGAATAGGATGTGCTACAGCACTAGAGGTAAACTCTACAAGAGCTTCCCCTGAATCGTAAATCCCTCGTGGAAGTCCTTTAGCAAATCCTATACTAAAATCGGTGGTAGAGAAAGGTTGTGCCCTCTCTGTCTTGGAAACATAGGTATGGTAGTCTGAGAGTGCTTCATCATATTGTTCTAACTCAAAATTGGCTAAACTTCGATCGAAATAGGGAGCAGGATACGAAGGGGCTAGTTCTATTGCTTTATTGGAGTTATATATTGTTTGTTCATAATAACCAGATTCATAGGCTTTTTCTGCTGTAGATTGAAAATAACGCGCAGACAGAGAGGGTTTCTCTCTTTGATCTGTATATTGCGGAGTATAGTTCGTAGAAAGAGCTTCATCAATGGCTCGATGTCTATCGTAAGAAACCTCAGGAGTGAGCTTGGCTGCCTCGATTTCTTCATGAACAAGAAGAGATCCAAGAATTCGACCCTCTTCTTCTGGAGAAAGCTGGGGACCTTCGAACCGCTCCTCGCTCGCCAGCACCTCCGTAGCTGCAGCAGTGAGGGCTCCCACTGTGGAAATACCCTCAACAGCTCCTACAAGAGCAACAGTGATGATTACAGCCAAAGCAATGGTCACAGCGATAGCAACGACAATAAGCACCTCTTTCTTATGATTTTTCATGAAACCGAGCATTTTATCTATCTGTGCATAGAACAGATCGCTATGACGAAGTATTTGAACACTATCGCATAAGAGGTAGGGTTTAAAGTGTGCTGTTTTTAGAGAGTGTTCATTCTCTATCGATTGTTTGGCAATATCAGTAAGAAAATGGGTAATTAGACAGACCTCGACATGATTGCTCTCCTTTTTCTCTAACAATGGAAGGATATTCTCATAGGATAATAATAACGACGTCTGTCTAGTGTTGATTGTCGGAGGAAGGATGACTGCATGCGAATGCAGAGGCATGGCTATAGTAGCGCAGAGTAGCAGTCCTTGAACGCAGTGCTTTAGGTATGGATGCAATTTTCCCCTCCCTAACGGAAACTGACTCAAACAAACATCTATAGATGAAAAGGTAGAACAACAACGAACATTTTGTAAAGAAAAAGGGCAGAAAGCCACGGATCTATCTATTGAAGTTATTTCGATTAAAGGTTTAAGATCAAGCTTTCACCAAAGCCTCGGGGGTGGGATGAAACGGCTATTACTTTATGCCCTATTGCTTCCATTGATTCTAGCAGCAGAAGAACGCGTGGTTGATCTACAAAATCTTGGCAAGATCATCTATTGCTTTGAAGGTGATCTCTGCGAAAAGATTGTCCGCCTGACCCCTTCAGGGGAGATCAAGTATCAGCACATTTATCATTATGATTATGATCAAAGAATCGTTTCAGAAACTTTGATTGGCTCTCTAGGAAAGATTGAATACTCCACTTTTAAAGATAGGAGCTGTTCAGATGTGGATCAATGCAATTTTGAAGAATCCAACATTGAAAAGGTCTTTGATGAACATGGTCGTTTAATTCAAAAAGGAGCAAATGGCTATTTCTACGAAGATGATCGATTGATCCGAGTGGTTACTGATCAAAACCAGGTATTCTTCACCTATGATGATGAAGGGAGAAAAGCCTCCAAAAAAACGACGTTCCCCTCTTATGAAGAGGAAGAGTTTTATCTCTACCTGGGAAAAAATGAAATTGGAAGCTTCTCCCAAGAAGGAGAATTAAAATGGCTTCGGATCCCAGGAATGACGACACATCCCGACTTAATAAGGGCGATTGCATTGGAGACAGAAGATGCCATCTATGCTCCGATTTACGACTTTCAGTGGAACATCATTAAATTAGTCAACATTGACGATGGGAGCATCATTGAAACAAGACCAGATCCATTTGGACGAAACCTTAATGAGCTAAAGGGGTGTCCATGGACATTTTGCAGTAAACGTTATGATCCAGAGACGGGTCTTGTCGATTTTGGCTATCGAAACTATGACCCTGAATTAGGAGAGTGGACAGCTCTAGACCCATTTATGCAGGATGATCATCCTTACCGGTACTGCTTTAACAACCCAATGCACTATCTTGATCCCGATGGAGGCTTTGCCATTGCAATCCCCCTCCTAACTTGGACCGGCACAGCAATTACATCCCCACTCTGGGCTCCAGGAGCCCTTGCCATCGCAAGCGGCGCCGCCGTCGGATATTTAAGTTACAAAGGATACCAATATTGGCAAAAACACCATGAGGAAAAAGAAGAAAACAAGCCCCCCTATACATGGGATGATTTAGGCGATGATCCTACCCAATGCCCAGATGAGGGTTTTGTCTGGAAAGGGAGAGGTGAAGCCGGTGTAGGAAAAGGCAAATGGGTAAGAGGTCCCCGTGCTGAAAAGGAAGAACTCTATCCTGATTTTGATCACCCAGAACCAATAGGCCCACACTGGGATTATTGGGGGCCCAATTTCCCCGAAGGTGTGAGAATTAAACCTGATGGGACATGGGAGAAGAAATGAAATCAGATTTAAAATGGCATGACTTAGATACAGGACGCACATTACCGTTCCTTCAAGATAGCTTAGAGGATGCGAATGAGCTATCCAAAGCAATTCTTCAATACATCGATTTTAATAAGGGACACTTTTATACTCTTTTGAATAAAGAAATCCCATTCGAACAACTTTATCAATTTAAGTCAGGTGGTGTCGGCGGGAGTATCAGAGGACACATCAGCTCAATAGTCCTTCAAAAAATAGAGAAGGAAGAAAATCTAATTTGTTTATTTGATGATATAGGAGCCACATACCAAGAACCTTACGAAGATTCGCTGTTTTTGAAAGTAGGTTGTCATTTTAATGAGGAAGTCTATTACTTGGTTACAAATCAAAATAGATCTAAAAGCCTTTTGGATACCTGTTTTTATGCATCAGGAGGGGGCTGGCATTCTCTATGTGTAGTAAGTAGTGGCATTAAATCTGTCCGTAAGGATAGAGCAATTACCAAAGCCGATATTCAAAATATCGCGAGAAACACCGTCTTTATCCTAATTGGATCCTATGATGATGAGAGTTTTGTATTTTGGGAAAAAACCAACAAAACCTAGAACGCATAGCCGAATCCGGCGCCAAAGGTGAATCCACCGACTTGTACCCGTTGTCCATAGACGTTATTGGGTGAATTGGAGAAGCTGATCGGCACATATGAGTACTCACCAAAAATATCGATGAGAAAATGTCTCCAGAGGATGAAATCGAAGCCTGTATTGACAAACAGTCCCACACCGCTTGAATTCTCATTCTTTTTCACATAGGGATAATTCGTTGACGTCTGAACAAAGCTATAGCGAGGCCCGAATGCGAAATAATAGAGAATATCGGGGCGGATGGTGAAAGTCGGCTTAAGCCCAAGGCTCAAAGGCACCTCAGTTAACCACACCTTTGAATTGCTTCCCTGCGAATGGCCGTGCTTTTCGATAAACTCGACGCTTCCATAAAGTTGTAGCCAACCCCCTACCGGATAAGATCCACTGAGTTGAACATCGATCCCCCCTTGATTGTAGACATTGCTCATCGTAGAGGAGTCGAAGAAGAAATAGCCAAGTTTAACCTCAATTTGCGGTTGTACATCTGCCAAAACGTCTCTGATCTCATCACAAGGGGGTACTTTCCCCTGCTCTTTAGAGAAACACTCTCCTGAGAGAAGAAGCAATAGTAGAACAACTTTATCTAAACATCTCATGTGCACTCTAGGGAAGTTGAATGGATACGGAAGAACTTGGGTTTCCAAAAGCGTCAGTAGCGATGATCGAATAGGTCGTTGTGACATTTCTCGGTCTATTGTGATCGGTGAAGGTCAACGGAGAGGAAGCGCTTAAAGTCTCAATTGTCGTCCCGTTGCGCTGCACTAAGTAGTTTGTGGCCCTTTCTGACAAACTTGCGTCCCAATCCAACACGTTGTAAAGCTCGTACCTCACCCCGAAACTATTCTTTACCTGCTCGCCCGTAAGATTTGTCGCTGGCGATGGGTTGTACAAAGGAAGGGCTACGTTGCCAGGATTCTCTCCCACTGTAACAGTAGCCACTACGGTATTATTTGCCGTTTCGATGACACTCACATTCCCCGGATTATTGTCATTGGTGACATAGGCATACGCACCATCTACAGTCACCGCAACACCCTGCGGATTCGATCCTACTTTTACGGTGGCAACGACGGTATTGCTTGCAATATCGATCACGCTCACATCACCAGGACTGTCACTACTGTTGGCAACATAGGCATACTTCCCATTAGGGTTGATGGCGATGCCCAATGGTTTATTACCAACAGTAATACTAGCTACCACAGTATGATTGGAAACCTCTATCACGCTAACCCCATTAACCCCCGTGCTACCTCCGTTGGTCACATAAGCATATTGCCCATCAGGAGTAATCGCAACATAGTTGGGCCCACTTCCCACAGGAACCGTTGCAACTACGCTATTATTGGCAATCTCAATCACGTTGACATTATTATTGCTGCTATTGACCAAATAGGCATATTCACCATTGGGAGTGATCGCAATCCCCAAAGCACCAGTACTAACAGTCACAGTGGCATAGACCGAATTGTTTGAAGTTTCAATAACATTGATAGAATTTGTTTTTACCGCATAGACGTAATTGCCATCAGGGGTGATGGCTACACCATAAGAACCTGCTAACACCGTAATGCTTGCCGTTATGGCATAGTTCGAAGTATCGATTACATCAACTTTATTACTGCTGGTATTTGTCACGTAGACATACTTTCCATTTGGGGTAATCACCGCTTCATAAGGACCAGAAAAACCCGATGAAAGGGTTGCAACGACTGTATTGCTCGCGGTATCAATTACGCTGACAGAATTACTAAAACTATTGAGTACATAGGCATAATCTGCGCAGATCGGGTTTCCGCAAACGCAAAAGAACAAAAGAAAAATCAGTCGACGAACCATAAAACCTGCACTAAATCAGGCTAGTGTATCAGATCAAAAAATTATTGACCAATCCTTTCGCAGAATCTTTTTACGAACCCCAGATACCACCATTGCACCCTGTTGCAATCAATTGCATAGTATTACGAATAAAGGTTGCGCCATACCATGCACAAGAAGGTTGATTAGCTGGATTCCAGGTGGCCCCAAGATCGGAAGAAACATAAACATAGCCACTAGCTTGGGTCCCTGTAATATATTCTCCGGAGGGAGAAATCGCAACGGTCATCCACTCCCCAGAGGGCACAGAAGCCTGCGTCCACGTCGCTCCACCATTGGAAGAAATAAAAAATCCCCCCTCATCTTGAACTGCAGCCAGTACTTGCCCCGAAGCGGATGAGGCTACAGAATTCCAATAGCCAGCGGGAAGATTTGCTTGCGTCCAGGTGGCTCCCCCATTAGAAGATACAAAGACACTGGCAGGCTGATTACTAACTTGACCCGCGATAAGAGTTTCCGCGGAATCCGAAGAGGCCACACAATACCAATCTCCAACGGGTGCTGATGTTTGGATCCATGTAGCTCCAGCATCAGGAGAGGTATAGATATTCCCCCCCTGCTCACATGCAGTCAGATTTTTCCCTGAGGCCGAAGATGCGATACTTGAACAATAGTTCAGAGGAGAGTTAGCTGCGGTCCAAGTAGCCCCTGCATCGGACGAGACATAGATGCCGCTCTCGCCAATCTGACTCGCGGCAAGATATTGCCCTGATTCCGATGAGGCCACAGCTGTCCAAGAAGATGATACTGGGGCAGATGTTTTAGTCCAGACACCATCGGAATAAACATAGAGATAACCAAATGTTCCAGCATGCCTAAATACAGCAAGGAGTTGCCCAGAAGCAGAGGCGGCAACTTGATACAAGCCACCATTAGCAGGCGATGAAAGTTGTGATAAGGTGAAGGATAGAGGAGGTGTGGAGGGAGCTTTGGATAGAGTTGTGGTAGTAGATGTATCCTGGGTAGGGCTTGGATCAGGGGCAGGCGACGGAGAAGGCATTAGCGATTGGGACGATTGTTGAACACTAGAAGGCTGTACACTGCTTTTTATTGATGGAGAAGGTGAAGGCAAGTTTGAGGATACGAGTGATGGAGAAGGTGTAGGTGTAGCTGCGGGCGGAACTGAAGAAGAATCTACCGTCTTTACCGAAGGATCCGGTGCTACTGAAGTATCTGAAGGCACTGCAGAAGGTGATGGTGCTAGCGACGAATCTGATGGAACTACCGAAGGTGATGGCGCTACTGAAGAGTCTGAAGGCACTGCCGAAGGAGAAGGCGCTAATGAAGAGTCAGAGGGCTTTGCTGATGAGGAAAGGGAGGATTGTGGGGCCGGCGTTGAGGATGATTCTGGAGGTTTCACTGAGGAACTTGGAGGGGGCAGCTCACTTTGTGCATCGCAAAACTCTTCAATGTCCTCCGCTGCTTCGTCAAGATGGTCTAATACCTCATCGAAGTCTTCTGGTGTCAACTGGTCTGGAGCTAGTTGATCAACCGCAGTTGTCTGATTTGCATAGAACGCCAAGGGGATTCCAAGGGTTGATAAGACATTTATGGCAGCAACGGCAACAGCACCGACCGTTTTACAAAACTGAGCACCCCTAGCGGGCAGTGAAACAGCCGTTACAGATGCGTGGCTAAGACAGGTCGTTGAGACATTTTGTGCGAAGTTGCTAATGGCACCTATAAGAACGTCACTTTGACAGTCATCAGGTGGATCTTGACTAGCTGCATCTTGATGAGAAGCTCCAGAACCCTTTGCAATAAAGGGAATCGCTATGCATGTGGCTGTAATTGCTGTCCCAAGAACTATCGCCGCACGTCTTTTCCAATGCTCACTGAAACTCCCGCCTCCCCAACACCTAGAAAGCAAGCCTCTTGATGATTTTATTTGAGTCGTTGGCTCACCTTTTTCTTCTTCCATATCGTAATCTGAATGGTCCCAGGGCACAGCACTTACCCCTTCTCCTTCTTTCAAATTGACCACATATATACTATTCATCCCACTAGCATCTGGACTTACAGCATAGTATTTGGAATCCCATGGCAACGATGGTTTTCCCCCTTGCTTGGCCTCCCAGGGGACTTCGTAGACTTTGGGATCCCAACCTTCAAGACCTTCCCCCTCTTCCCCAAAATCTACCGTAGATTCATAAAATGGAGGGTTTTTACCATCTTCCGGTGGCATGCCGCCAAATTCAGAAAACTGATATTCATATGGCTGACCTGTAACCCCTTCCATAAAATCTCCTTGAGGTAGATTCAAAAAAAACTTTAATCCTTAATAGGAACCCCCATATTTTAACAGTGTGCCCGTATTTAACCCACTATTTTTCATTGTTGTGTGCGTAAATAAAATTCTTAATGGGTAATCCCAAGATTCTTCTTTGCAAGCTGGATATTAGAAAGCACCCTTGGCTTATGCTCAGCGGGCAAATGAGGATTAGAGAGGAGTTTTTCTGATGCCTCGAGCCCTTCTTGCCATCGGCCTGTAAGAAGGGCACAATTGGCATGCTCTATGAGAAGTGTGTAGTCATAGATCGCATATTCCACGCAACTATCGGTGGGGCGTGGGATGGTAAGTGCATATTTTGAGACAAGATAGCCGACAAAGGGGTTGCCCATTTTGCGATAGACCCTACTTGCACAAAACAGAGGCTCTGCCCTCGTGGGATAAAAGGCATAAGCATTCATAAAATTTTTAATAGCTCCCTCATAATCGCCCTGTTTCTCTCTAATTTTTCCTGCACAATAGTGGGCAAAAAAGGTTTCTTGAATATCGGAGCTTGGCATCCCGGCTCTCTTTTCGTAATTCTTGATTGCAAGCTCGTCTTGATTAGCGGCACCATAACTTTGTGCCAGGTAATAAACATACCGACTATTACTAGGCTCTTTCTTAAGCGCTTCTTCGAATACGGCAGCATCCTTGAGGTATTTATCCGGATCTAGAGAGCGTCCACTGGGAGTATTGGTATTGCAAAGGTTGATCACTCCTGGAAGGATTGAGGAGCTTTGCATAGAAGGGCAATCGATGTACTCATGAAGGATTCCGGTCCACTTCCATGGTAACTTGGCCCGCAAAAGAGAGGCACGCAAAAAGTCGACAGCATCGATTTGCCTCACCACGATGTAGTAACAATCTTGTGTGAGGGGCGGTAAGGAGAAGCTATCCTCAAAGCACAATACTTCGTCAGCATCGATCAAGAGAATGTAATCCCCCTTACTCTTTGCAAGGGCCAGTGCCTCATTACGATTGTGCTCAAAATTAACCCACGGCTTTTCATGAAGCTCACCAGGAATCCCCTTCATGAACTCTCTAATGACTGCCTGTGTTCCGTCTGTTGAACCGGTGTCAACGATCACCCAATAATCGATCAGGGGCTTGACCGAAGATAAGCATTTCTCTATCACTCCCCTTTCATTTTTCACGATCATATTGAGACAAACAGACGCATTCAAGGGAATGACAACTACAAGAATAGTTAAGAATAGCCGCATCATCCAACCTATTCTATGATTCGAATTCTTATTTCTCAAGAAATGCGTGCTTTCATGATCAAATAAACTCTACGAATTGCTCAAAAAGATTTCGTTAAGATATGGTGACATTTTCAGCAGGGGGTTGAAAATGAGCAGATACTACAATCATCTAATTCATGGACTGTTACTCTGTACAACCCCCACCCTATCCCTTCATCCTCATTCACCCCGACCTCACACCACTCACATTGTAAAGGAAGGGTATTCTCAACAGGAACTCTCATCACTATCCTACGAAGAAATTATTCAATTACTGGAGGATATCGAAAACGGCAATCTAGAAGAACCGTTTAGTCACACAGAGCTTTCTGCTATTAACCATTTCCTGGCCAACTTAGCTAGACAAGGAATGACAGATGAAAATTCGGAGATATTCACAGAACTAAACCAGGATATCCAAGAGCTTTTGGGAATCGATATAAACAATAGCGATAACCAAACGATCTTTACCCAAGCGGCTCTTTGGAGTGGTTGGTTTCAACCTCAATTAGAAAAAACAACGGCCTTCATTAAAAAATACAAGAAGGAACTGATCATTGC
>JAJZEO010000139.1 GCA_021847505.1 bacterium | reverse complement strand
ACCAATAAGCGCTTCTGGTTCAGGGTGATGCTCGGCAATCCCAGAGACAATCGTACGTTTTTCACTCCCGAGGTTCACACGCAGCTTAAGTAGACGCTTGCTTTTCTCCACCTTTTCGGCTGCTTCAATAGAGCCCACGCAAAGATCCACCTTCGCAAAGTCTTCATAGCGAATCTCTTCCTTAGTCGTTGGAGCTTTTTGGGGGGATATGGTGGTTTCCAATTTGGCTTTCTCCTGGGCTATTTCTTGATCTTCTATTTTGGCAAACAAAAGGGTGGGGTGGGAAACTACCACTCCTGGTTCGAGCTCATTTTCAATCACTACATGCCATCTAACCCCTTCTAGAGAGGTAGTAAAACCGAGCATTTTCCAGATTTTTTCAGAGGTTTCTGGCATGATAGGAAACGCTGTCAGGGCCAAAAACTTACAGGCCGTGAGACAGCAGTAGAGGGTCGTTTCTAGAGCATGTTGATTTCTTTTATCCTTGATGAGAGACCAGGGTTTCTTGTGATCGAAATAGGCATTCGATAGGGCTGCCATTTCCATGATCAGGGTTGAGGCTTTGCGAACACGGAAATGATCATAGGCCTCTTGGATTTCGAGAACAACTTGATTGATTTTCTCAAGGAACTCATTATCGGTATCATCAAATGAGTGGCACTCGGGAATTTTTCCGTCCATTTGATTGGTGAGAAAGCTTAAAGTTCGGTGGAAGAAATTTCCAAACTTGCCAACAAGCTCACTATTGACGCGCATTTGAAAATCATTCCAGGTAAATTCTGAATCACTTGTCTCAGGCGCATTAGCCGCTAAAGTATAGCGTATGGTGTCAGCTGGATACCTTTTCAGGAAATCAGCAAGATCGATGTACCAACCGCTAGATTTACTAAACTGCTTCCCTTCCAAATTGAGGAATTCATTGGCAGAAAGATCATCGACTTGTTTATATGAAGTGTTTTGCCCCATGATCATGGCTGGAAACATCACTGCATGAAACGAAATATTGTCCTTTCCTAAGAATTGGACGTACCTTGTATCAGGATCAAGCCAAAATTCCTTCCATTTCTCAGGTTGGCCCATCGATTCGGCCCAATCAATGGTCCCGGAAATGTAGCCGAGCACAGCATCAAACCAAACATAAAACACTTTATCAGATGCCTCTTCAAGTGGAACAGGCACCCCCCATTCAAAATCCCGTGTAATCGGCCTTGAATGAAGGTCTTGAATGTATGGCCTTGCAAAGTTAACTACCGTCTCTTTCCAATCCTTTGTTCCAATCCAGTGCGAAAGTGGCTCCTTAAAATGGTCGAGCCTAAAAAACCAGTGCGTCGTCTTTTTGAGTTTTAAGGGACTTTTCGTCAACTTTGACTTCGGATTGATGATATCCATTGCATCATACGAGGCGCCGCATTTGGGGCATTCGTCCCCTCTAGCTTCTTTAAAATGACATTTTGGGCACTCACCCATGACATAACGGTCAGCTAAAAACCGCCCCTCTTCTTCCGAATAAAGCTGCTCAGTCTCCTTTTTCTCAATGTGCTCATTATGGAGAAGATCCATGAAAAACTTTTGCACAAGAGGCTTATGGTAGCGGTTAGTCGTTCTGGAGAAATGATCAAAAGAGATATTAAGCCCCTTAAACAGGTCCAAATTGACTTTATGAAAGTGATCGACATGCTGCTGAGGAGTTCTACCTGCAAGCTCTGCGCTGAGAGTGATTGCAACGCCATACTCATCGGAACCCGATAAGTAGAAAACCTCATGCCCCATCAATCGCTTAAACCTTGCGTAAACATCACCAGGAAGATAGGCTCCTGCAATGTGTCCAAAATGAATGGGTCCATTTGCATAAGGCAATGCGGCCGTGATCAAAATCTTTTTTCTTTTAGACATCTTGGTTCTCGTCTACTTTTTGTGAAGCATCTTCGTGAGTGTGAATCTTTTCCTCTCTTGCCTTAGACTTAGCTACCGCATCCAAAAGTTGCATTAGCCGAAACTCCTTGCCCGCATCAATGAGTGCCTTGGCTGCTCCTATCGAATTAAGAGCCAAAGAAAAATTATCTGGGAAGTATTTTGTCAAATATTCATTTGTTAGGCAATCTCTTTGTTTGTTATTTGCCATAGTCATTAATTCTCCTGTTTATGCTTTTTATTAACGATATCCCAGATGATTTTCAATGTTTCATCGAGATTATCGTTTGTCACTACATAGTCATACTGCTGACCCTGCGCTATTTCTTCTCTTGCTTTAGCAAGTCTCTCCTCAATGGCCATTTCATGATCTTCTTTGCGACTTCTTATTCGTCTTTCCAACTCATGAAATGTGGGGGGCATGAGAAAAATGGTCTTTGCATCGATCTTTCTCTTTAACTCTTGAGCACCTTGAACATCGATGATCAAGAATACAACCTTTCCCGTATTAATTCCCTTATCTACTTCGCTCCTTAAAGTCCCATAGTGCTGGCCATAAATCTCCTGATGTTCAAGAAATTCCCCATCATTGATTTTTTGGACGAACTCCTGTTTCGAAAGAAAATGGTAATCCTTCCCGTTCATTTCTCGGCCACGCGGCTTTCGAGTAGTACAAGTAACCACCCGTGCAATTTCTTCCGGGTGTTTTTTGGTCAGCTTTGTGACAACCGTAGTCTTCCCTGTCCCAGAAGGAGCGCTAAGAATGTAAAGGCTCATTCTATATTTTGCACCTGTTCTCGTATTTTCTCAATTTCTCTTTTTATAAAGATCACTTCATTGATGATCTCCAGATCTTGGGATTTTGCGGAAGTCGTATTGATTTCTCTAGCCATTTCTTGTAAGAGAAACTCCAACGTTCTACCCACAGCTTCTTCTTTTCGTTCCTTCTTCCCCTCGACTAGCTCTTGCATTTGATCAATATGAGAATTTAAACGGGTTATTTCTTCGGTAATATCGGCTTTATCCGCATAAATAACCACTTCGCGCATTAGACGATCTTGATCCTCGGGTCCTAGTGGGGCAACCTCTTTAATTCTTTCAGTAAGCCTCTCTTTCAATCGCAGAGGAGCCTCCGCCCCCTTTTCAGAAATACGCTTACAAGTCTTCGCAATCTGACAAAGCCTATCTGAAATGTCATCGCCAAGAGCCTCTCCCTCATCTATACGCATGAGAATAAAATCATTGGTGGCATCGTCGAGGGCCTTTTTGACTACCTTTTCGGCTTCTCCACCTTCGATTTCAAGAATTCCTGCTCCTCGAAGAGCTACTTCTAAAACATGATCGAAAGAAACTTTATAGGAAGGATCAATCTCTCGCGCAATCCCCATAAGACTTTCATGAATTTTCTTGAATGCCTCTGAAGAAATCCTGTGATTAGCTGATGAATCATAAAGGATTTTACAAGTCACATAACCACGCTGACAAATTTTCTTTAGCTCGCTTCTCAAAAAAATCTCTAAAAATGCTAGATCAGTGGGCAGATTGACAGAGATTTCGAGCCCTTTGCGGTTCACAGATTGGATTTCAAGGATATAAGCACGACCATTCAAAGAAAATCGGCTTCTCCCAAATGCTGTCATACTCTTAATCATCGTCAAAGATCCATTGAACCTGTATTTCCTTCCCATGGTACCCTAGCCACGGGTTTAATTCCAGAGAGAACGCACTAGTTCCATTTCATAACAATGCCCTTCAATGGTTCTAGTAGGTACTCTTTTACCGGGGCAAAACTTTTTCGATGTTGATCAGTAGGGCCTAGTCTTTTAAGAGCCTCTAAGTGCTCAGGAGTTGCGTAGCCTTTGTGCTTTTCAAAGCCATAACCAGGATAGTGCTTGGCCATTTTGACCATAATCTCATCTCGAGTCACCTTAGCAATAATCGAAGCTGCAGCAATTGAACGGACCCGGTCATCCCCCCCCACCACTGTCTTCGTTGCAATAGAACATCTAAAAGATTTGTTGCCGTCGATCAATGCGAGATCAACCTGAGTTCCGATCTCACAAACAGCGTTCCACATCGCCTTTAGCGACGCCTGGAGAATATTGATTTCATCGATTTCAGCGACTGATACTACGCTGACGCCAACCGCCACATCTTTGTGAGCACGAAGTCTTTTGTAGACAGACGCACGTTTCTCAGGTGTCAGCTGCTTACTATCTGCGATTCCATGGATTCTGACATGCTTTGGAATATAACAAGCTGCACCCACAACTGGTCCCGCAAGAGGACCACGACCTGCCTCATCACAGCCGACAATGAAGCGATAGCCCTGAGCTGTCGCTTCATCCTCAAATGGTTCAAATGGCAAGTGGTCTACTCTTCGTTTTCTTGAGTTTTGTCTTCAGTCAAGATGTCCTCACGAGCACCCTCTTCTTCCAAAGCCTCTCTATCGACACTTGCTTCGTATAGATCAGTCTTTCCACCAATCTTCGCAGTGATTTTAGATTTCTTGCCGACTTTTCCACGGATATAAGAAAGCTTTGACTTTCTCACATCTCCGCGGCTGACGACTTCTACCTTTTCAACACTAGGACTATGGAGGGTAAAAACCTTCTCATTGGGATATCCGAAAGCCACTCTATTAACAGTGAATGTTTCTGATAGACCCACTCCACGTCTTGCTACCACAACACCATTGTAAACCTGGAGACGTTCTTTATCTCCTTCAATGATTTTTGTGAATACCTTGACAGTATCGCCTACTTTAAAAAACTGAATTTTCTTCTTCTTATAATCGTTTTCAATCGATTCTACGAGCTTATGCATCGATTTCTCCTAATAAAGTTAACTCTGGGCGTACTCTTTTTCCCTTTTCAAGAGCTTGACTACGCCGATATGCCTCAATCTCTTTATGGTTCCCGCCAGTAAGCACTTCTGGAACCTTTAATCCTTCAAACTCGACAGGCCTTGTGTAATGTGGCCCATCAAACACTGCCTCCTGATGAAACGAATCCTGGTAGGGCGCATCAGGATGCCCAATCACACCAGGAATAAACCGGCACACTGAATCGATGAGGACAAGGGCAGCGGGACATCCATTGGTTAAGACATAGTCGCCGATGCTGATCTCAATATCCACTTCCATCTCGATGACTCTCTCATCGATCCCTTCATAATGCCCACACAACAAAATCATGTGCTCCATCTCGCTTGCGAAAGCTTCACACATGACAGCCGTCAACACTCTCCCTTGCGGAGAAAGGTAGACAACCTTTGAATTTTCACGTCTCAAGGAACGGATGGCTTTGACGATCGGCTCGACCATCATGACCATACCAGGTCCCCCTCCATAAGGTCTATCATCTACGCTTTTGTGACGATCTGTAGAAAAATCCCTAATATTTGTCTGCCGTATCCTCACTAACCCCTTCTTCTGTGCCCTACCAAGAATACTACAACTTAAAGGGCCCTCGAAATACTCGGGGAAAAGCGATAAGATATCGATCTCCATTATGACTTCGGTTTCTTCTTTAAAATCTCAAGAACTTCAGGACACTTTCTTTTTAGAAGAGCAACCATCCTCTCTGATGGCTTGGCCCCTTGGCTAAACCAATGCTCGATACGTTCCTTCTTGATGGTCACACAATCTTCTTCATGGGCGTTATAATGTCCTAAACACTCTACGTATTTTCCGTCTCTGGGAGATCGAATATCAGCAACAACGATACGAAACTCGCGTTTATTCTTGCGTCCTTGCTGTCTCATCCTCACAACTAAACTCATATTTCTTAACTCCTACTCTAAAAAAGAAGTGAATGTTAACAGATTGGCTGAAAAAAACGAAGAAAATTTTGGGGAAAAACTAGAGACTGTTGTCGAAATAAGACTTTGTCGAGTTTTCGGGATTATTTTGGCCGATTTTTGCCCCAAATTCATGGGGCAATATCAATTTTTGTATATAGCCCCATGAATTTGGGGCAAAAATCGGCTCAAAAGAACCGGAAAATCGACCGAAGCTTAATTCGACGACAGTCTCAAAACAATCCCGAGAACTTTTTTGAAAGTTGGTCTAAGTCGCCACTATTCCCAAGTTTTTTCTTTAAACCGGGCATTCCCTTGGCTACCATCTTGAGCTGTTTGAACCCTTTGATAAGGCGGTTAACATCATCCATTGATGTACCTGAACCCTTAGCGACCCTCCTTTTCCGACTGGGGATTAGCTCCACCAACCCGAACCTTTCCCTCTTGGTCATCGACAAAATGATCGCCTCCATTTTAGAAAAATCTTTTTCAGACTCCTCTAAATTAAACATCCCTTCGCCGATCCCAGGCAACATTTTTAAAATCCCCTTGAGAGGACCCATCCGTTTGATAGCAGCCATCTGTTTTAGATAATCATCGTAGGTAAACGTCGCCTTTCGAAATTTCTCTTCAAGCTTTTGGCTTTCCTCTTCGTTGATCTCGCTTTCTGCCTTTTTCATTAGGTTGATTAAATCACCCATGCCTAAGATCCGATCAGCCATAGAATGAGGATTGAATTCTTGCAGATCCCCTACCTTCTCGCCAACCCCTTCAAACAATAGCGGCTTTTTAGTCACCTCGTAGATCGAAATGGCCGCACCAGCTCTCGTGGTTCCGTCGAGCATGGTCAAGATCGAGCCGGTAATCCCAATCTGTTCATCGAATTCCTTTGCGGTTTTAACAGCGTCCTGACCAGAGGCCGCATTGGCAATAAAAATCACCTCGTGAGGCTCGATTAAATCTTTGACAGCTCTTAATTCCTTCATCAAACTTTCATCAATGTGAAGACGTCCCGCTGTGTCAAAGAGAATCAGATCATAGCCTTCCTGCTTTAAAGCCTGCTTCGCAACTTTAACAGGGTTAGTTTCCCCTTCAAGAGCAAAGACATCCACACCTATGGAGGCCCCTAACACTTTGAGCTGCTGGACCGCTGCAGGCCTAGCCAAATCTAGGGCCACAATCAAGCACTTTCGCTCATATTTATCTTTAAAATATTTAGCTAATTTTGCAGCATGAGTTGTCTTTCCCGACCCTTGGAGACCACATAAAATGATCTTCGTTGGGGTATGTTTAAGCTGAACCTTACTTTCACTCTCCCCCATTAGATGGATGAGTTCATTATGAACGATGGAGATGAACTGGTCACCCGCCTTGACCCCTTTAAGCTTTTCCGTTCCAACTGCCTTTTCCTTCACCTTTTTAATAAAGTTACTAACGACTCCATAAGAGACATCAGCGTCTAAAAGGGCCAATCTGACTTGAGTCACCGCTTCAGAGATATTTTCCTCTGTCAGAGTTTTATTGCCGGAAAGCTTGAGGGCAAGGTCCTGAAATTTTTGTGTTAAACTACCGAACATAAAAGCTATTTTACCCCAGGTAATGAGGAAAATTCAAGAAAAAAGAACCTATCATGTGACGCATAATCAGGATAAACCCTCTGGTTTGTCCAGGCTGCCCCAGAGAAGACCTCTTTGACCCCCTCTCCCTGATTATAGCCAATTTCAAAAAAACATTGCGCATTTTGATTCAAACAGTTTTTTGCATCCTCTTCGATCATCCGATAAAACATCAACCCATCGCTGCCACCAAGAAGGGCAATCGAAGGTTCGTGGTCTTTAACACTTTTATCAAGCATCGCAAACTCGTGTGCAGGAATATAGGGGGGATTACAAAAAAGATAATCGATTTTAACCTCTCCCAGCTCCTCAAACAGATGCGCGACAAGCACCTCAACATCCAACCCATTGAGCTCGGCATTCCCTTTTGCAATATCCGCCGCCATAGGAGAAATATCCGAGAGGATCACCTTCAATTGGGGAAAAGCTTTTTTGACTGCAAGACCAATACATCCAGAACCTGTGCATAAATCAAGAGCTACCTTCCCTTCGCCCGGATCAATCGATTCAATGATTCTCTCTGCTAGAATTTCAGTTTCTTGCCTCGGGATTAACACATCCTTTGTTAACCGAAGTTTGAGGTCAAGAAAATCGACCTCCCCTAAAACCTGCTGGAGCGGAACCCCACGAAGGCGCATTTCGACCAACTGATCGACACGACCCTGCTCCTCTTGCGAAAGAACATAATCACCTCTATCAATCGCCATCTCGCTCAGCTTGGTCACGTGGGCAATAATCTGGTTTGTTTCGCGTCTATGTTTCACTTTTCTCGAAGTTCTTTTGGTAATAATAAGCCACAAGAGGATTAATGAGCATTTCTAAATGCCCCTCCATAATCTCATCGAGGTTGTAGAGCGTTAAATTGATCCTGTGATCCGTCACGCGGTTTTGAGGAAAATTGTAAGTACGGATCCTCTCTGAACGGTCACCACTTCCAATTTGAGCCGCACGTGTGGTTGACATTTCCTCATGAGCCTTTCTTCTCTTCTCCTCAGCAAGCTTTGTCATCAAAAGACGCATCGCCTTTGCCCTATTTTTAATCTGAGAACGCTCTTCTTGGCAGTGAACGACAACTCCTGTAGGAATGTGAGTAATTCTGACTGCTGAGTCTGTTGTGTTTACGTGCTGTCCGCCTGCGCCCGAGGATCGGTAGGTGTCGATTCTGAGATCCTTTTCGTCGACATGAATTTCTTCGTCTTCATCTGGCTCAATCATCACAGCTACTGTAATTGCGGAAGTATGAACCCTTCCCTGAGCTTCAGTTTCAGGCACTCTCTGCACACGATGGGTGCCCGCCTCATATTTCATAAGGCGATAGACATTTTCCCCACTAAATACCATTTGATACTCTTTAAAGCCGCCCTTCTCTGATTCAGTGCTCGAGAGAAGTTCAACCTCCCAGCCATTATTCTCAGCGAAATATTTATACATGCGAACGCAATCCCCGACGAAGATACCAGCCTCATCACCACCAGTACCCGCCCTAAGCTCGATTATCGAACTGCGGTCATCATCAGGATCAGGGGGAACAAGTAGAGTCTCGATTTGAGTATGGAGCTCTTGGCTCTTTTTCTCGAGCAACGCGACCTCTTCATTCAAAATCGCTAAGAACTCCGGATCTTTTTCTGTCTTAAGAAGCTCTTTATTGTCAGAAAGCTGCCTGACAGCCTCAGAGTAACTGTCCCAACTTTCCTTCAAATTGGTCAGATATTTGTGCTGACTTGCGAGCTCGCGGTAGCGCTTCTTATCGGAAACAACGAGAGGATCGCCCAGGCTCTCCTCAATCTCAGGTAAACTCCCAAGCAACTCATCGATCTTTTCTTTCATAGGCGAGATGTAATCTTTTACTCTTCAGTCTCGGCGTCTTCTTTCTTATCCGCTTTCTTTTTCTCTTTCGACTTGACTACAGGCTTGATCTTCGCCTTAGCACCGGCATCGGCAGATTTTTTCCCGCTTGAAGTTCCTTCAGCATATTTCTTCTTAAATTTATCTACACGACCTTCTGTATCGACGAAAGTTTGATCGCCAGTATAGAACGGGTGAGAATCAGAGGAAATAGAGACCTTCATTAAAGGGTAAGTTGCCCCCTCAAAATCAACTGTCTCATGTGTACGTACGGCGCTTCGGCAAAGAAATTTCTTTCCTGTACTCATGTCAAGGAAAACAACTTCTTTATATTCTGGGTGCGTGTTCTCTTTCATTGGTCTCTCCAAATTCATTTAAAAATGTAGTCAGTGTATTGATTCATTTTGTTTAAGACAAGAAAAAGTTGAGGTTTTTCTTTGAATCAAGTAGAATACTTACGTTGAAGAGGATTTTTCACAAATGACCCCTAAACTAATTAAATCATTAATATTTACGATCGTGGCATGTAGCTTATTTGCTGGAATTGTCGATCATGTATTCCCCACCCTACTGGGAAATTCGAATTTTACTTATCTCTTCAGCCTATCTCTATACGGCCTAAAAAATTTTTACATTTGGCAGCCCCTTACATATTTATTTATTTATCCAGCTATTCAAGGAATTCATGCAGGGTACCTGATCAATCTTGCCTTTAGCATGTTTATCCTTTGGAGAATCGGCACCGCACTCTGCCTAACTAAGGGAATAAAACATTTTCTTGCTCTTTTTTTTGGAGCAGGACTTTTTTCGGCCCTCGTCGCTTTCCTAGCTCTCTCCTCCTCCCCCATTGGCCATATTTATGCAGGCACGACCCCAGCTATTTTTGCACTATTAATGTCGACGATTGTTCTCTACCCTCAAATGGAGCTGATGTTATTTTTAACTCTCCCCATTAAAGCAAAATGGTTGATTGTGACTATTCTTGCATCGACCCTTCTCGCGCTGATTCCCGTGACTCTCTCGGCTCAGGCGAAACCGGCCGCCAAGGGAGGGTCTTCGGATCAGGGTTACGCGTCGAAGTGGGACATTTTCACGGGCTACAGC
>JAJZEO010000121.1 GCA_021847505.1 bacterium | reverse complement strand
TTCCCCTTGATTGCTTTCATAAGCATGAAGAAGGATTGTGGCCGGCAAGCCTGCCTCCTCTGCTTTAATCTCTCGCGGATTGCAACCATAGTAGTGAAATTCTGAATCTGGACCTCTGATATAGAAATCCCACACAAATTCTGCGATGTCCAAAAGAGGCATCTCGAATAGTTCTTTTTTTCCTAATTCAACCACCTTCTGGGAAGCAGCCTTCACCTCATCTTCCGAGGGAATGAGATTTCCAGCTACCATGGCAAGCGTGAAGAGTAGGTTCATCTCTTATCTCCTATCTTTAGCCATGGAAAATCAGGCATCGGTCCTTTTTCATCACTTGCGCGCCAAGCCACATGTCCGTCAGGTCGGACTAGTACGGCGCCTTGAGGTGAGATTTCATACGTTTTAAGAAAATTTTGCTCTTTATCTTGATAGTCGCCTCTTTCGCCAATCGTCACAATTTTACAAGGAAATCGGCAAAATTGGTCTTGCCAATGTTGCGCAGCAGGGTGGCAGACCAAAACAAATTGTCGGTTGTATAAATCTAACGTCGAGAGCTCTTGATCGCCTTTCTTAATCCAACAATGGGGAGCTCTTGCCCCTACCTGAGTTGTGGGTCGATAAACTTCTTGATTTTGATATTCTTGCCCATAGATAAAGCCCAGATCCAGTAGGATATTGTTGATGTGATGAGCTTGGTCTCTGAGAGCCTCTTCAAATGTGGGGAGGTCATTTTGTGCTAAAGCAGTAAAAATCTTCACAAACCTTTGAGCGTTACTTGCAGTCCACTTGGTATTAGTTTGCGCGATTTGTACTCGCTCTGAATAGTAAGTGTCTAGTAGCGAATCATCCGCCTCTTTTCTGATTACCATCGCTAGTTTCCAGGCGAGGTTATGGGCGTCTTGGATCCCAGTATTCATTCCGAAACCACCCGTGGGAGGCAGTCGATGGGCAGCATCTCCGGCCAAAAATACCCTTCCCATACGATATCGCTGAGCAATCAAAGCGGCCATTGTCCAAAAGGCTTTGTTGATAAGACGTATCTGAACTTGTGGATCGTTGACGATTTTTTTGACATATTCTATGCAAAACTCATCGGTAAACATTTCCTTGGTCAAATCTGGACGTGAATCGATACGTATTCCAATGAGCCACTTTCTTTGACCATCTTTCGATAAGATGAACGTCCCCCGAAGGTCGGGTCTTGTTAACATAAAGCCGACGCTAGGACGATCTTTCACATACTTGTCGAGATCCATCTCGCAGTAGATATTGCAAAACTCTCCAAGATTGTCTTGCCCTTCCATCTCAATGTTCAACAATCTTCTTATCGAACTATTTGCTCCATCAGCTGCAATCAAATAGGGAGCAGTGATTGTCTCACTTTGCTCGGTCTCTCTATCGACAATTCTTACCGTTACTTGTTCATCATCTTGACTAAGATCGACCATCTGCGTATTAAATCTCAGATCAATCAACGGTAGACTCTGTGCCTTCTTCAATAATTCTTGCTCAACCACATCTTGTGAAACAACGGAGTTACTGGTAGGACTGAATGGGCTGTAATCAACCGTTGCCCTCACTTGGGTAATTTCTCTACCTTGAAAATCTTCTATCCAAGTCAGTCGATAGGCCTCTTTTGGCAGTTGATACGGCTTCAGGGCCTCATCAATTCCCCAGGAGCGAAATAACTCCCTTGTACGTCCATTGACCCCCCTAGCTTTTGGATGATTGGTGGTCGTCGGGTGCTTTTCAATCAGTAGACTCCCTATACCCTGCTGAGCAAGAGAAACTGCTGCTGATAGGCCTACAGGCCCTCCTCCAACAATGATCACTTTATCCATTTTCAAAACCCTTGGAATAGCGAGAGCAGTTATGATAGCATACTTGAGTTAGTTTGGAAAGGACCTATTCACAAACTCTGGAGATTAAAAATTTTAATTGAACTGATTGTTGCTGAGATCTTGGAGTGGGTTGCCAAGGGCACCAATTGGCTCTTTAGGCGGAGGCCTTAATGAAAACGTCTCTTTTTTTACTCTGTTTTGTTTTCACCCTTTCATTACATGGCGCAGTTTACCGGACTCCTACTGAGCAGTTTAAACCGCGTCTAGAGATTGCCACTTTGTACATCGAGTACCAAGATCAAATTCTCCTTCTCCACCGTCAAAATCATAGACCAGAAGGAAATGCTTGGGGCATTCCCGGAGGAAAAGTGGAAAAAGGGGAAACTCCCCTCCAAGCAGTGATTCGCGAGACACGTGAAGAAACTGGTTTTCAATTCCCTGAAAAATCAATCGAAAAGGTGGAGACTCTTTTCATTGAGTACGATGCCACTCATCACATCACCTACCACATGTTTCGGGTCAAACTCGAGGGAGATCCCTCAGCGGTGAAGATCAATTTCGAAGAACACAAGGGATTTACCTGGATTACTCCCAAAGATGCGCTCAAGCTAAATCTCATGAAAGAAGAGGACACCTGCTTCAAGCTTACTTATGGCCTTTCATAAGTGGTGATGCGGTTCATCCAGCCAGGAAGCCACCCTTTTTCGATCTCTTGCTTGGGTGAATTGGCCACCCTCCTTGTGAGGACAAGTTTGGCTGCTTGTGCGAACTCTTTGGAAGGCGAATCGATGGCCCGAGAAAGATCCATCTCCTCGAGAACTTGCAACAATCCCCACCCTTGGCCGAGATACCTCTCTTTAGGATCGGTCCCTTCATGTTTAAAGTTGAGGTAATCGATCAAAATATAGATTCCTTCGGGTAAGTTTCCTACTTCGAAAAAATTGTTCACGATCTTTTGTCTTTGATCAACTCGAGCGCTTAGGACCATTTGCGAAAACGCCCTGTTGAGCCTTTCAACCATGTATCTTGCTTGTGTGGAGACTGAATCGATTAAGAATTGTCGCAACTCTTGCATCTTAAGCGAATTAAACTCCCGGTAAAAAACTTCTCGATTCTCCCAGGGACAGTAGATCTGCCCGATCAACCATGCAGGAACTTTAACCCCTTGGCTCTCTGCAAACAAAATAAACTTATGGAATCTCTCTGTAAAGGGTCCGGAGTAATTCGCTGGGGGCCAAATAAAATGGCCAATGCCCATTGAGGGAAAAGGCTCTTTTTCATGCCAAAACGTCAGTTGGTCTTCTCGAAGCTTACATTCATTGAACCAAATTTTGCGCCCGATCCTCCCGGCTTCAGCATCAGAAATCTCGAAGGGAACAGTTTCTCCCTTAAGCCACGCAGCAGCCACATTCAATGCGCACGTGGTGGGACTATACGTAGCCATCTTCACCATCGCCTTGGGAAACAACTCTAGGTCCTGGGCATCGCGCACAGCAATGCAAATCGTCGGCTTTACCTCAGTTAACTTTTTCAACAGCTTTTGCTGTTTTGGGTATTTCCAAGCTTGATAGGCACAAACGATGATCCTATCCTTACTTTGCGCCAATTGCAATATCTCGCTTTGTTCTTTCGTAGTCGGCTCAAAATCAGCGGTAAAATATAGCTCTACTGATTTCCCCGCCGAGCATAAGTCGGAATTTCTCACTTTTGCAATGATGTGTTGTGGAGCTACCACTAATAGCTGCTCAGAGGTGATCTCATCATGAAGGCCCCATTCTTGAATCGACAGGGATCGATAGGCAATTTCTTGGGCTATTTTCCAAAGCTCTGACCGGCGCTCTGAATAGGGAAAATCGTGATGATCGTATCGCTCTTTCAATTGGAGAATTCGTCTGACGGAGGCATCAATCCTTTCCTCATCAATCACCCCAGTTCTTATCGCTTTAACCACATGCTGAATCACGCGAATCACTTCATCAACATGGGCCTCGCCTTTAATTTTTCGTTGCAGGTCTCGTCCACCAATCAATAATAGATCGTTTCCCGCGTCAATCGCCTTGAGGACCACTTGTTCAAGCGTACCCCCCTCTTTCAATACACCGTTCATAGTGAGGCTATCTGTCACAATGACCCCTTGAAATTGCAATTGTTCTCGCAATAGGCCGTTGATTAATAAAGAAGAAAGGGTCGCGCAATGATTCGGATCGATTTGGGGAAAGACAATATGTGCGGTCATGATTGCAGGAGCTTCTTTTACAAGATGAGCAAAAGGATAGAGCTCGCACTTTTTGAGTTGAGAGAGCGACTTAGAGACAGACGACTGTTCAAAATGCGAATCGACTGTGACATCCCCATGTCCGGGGAAATGTTTTAAGCAAGCAACGATCCCCGCATTTTGATACCCTTCTAAACTCTTTCTTCCCCACTCAGTCACTTCCTCGGGATTATCTGAAAACGATCTGATTCCAATGACTGGGTTTCTTGGATTGTTGTTCACATCGACCACGGGGGCTAAATTGAAATTGACCCCCACACTTTTCATTTCTCGCCCCGAAGCCAGCGCGGCCTCATAAGCAAGATGGGGATTTTTGCACCGCGCCAGTGCCGCATTTCCGGGAAACTCTGTAAAGTCTCCCTCCAGTCTAGCCACTGCTCCCCCTTCCTGGTCGACTGCGATGAATAGCGGTCTACCCGCCTGCTGCTGTAGTCCCGAGGTAAGCTTTTGCACCTGGCTTCGACTATCCAATCGATTTGCCCAATTGTAGAGGATAATTCCCCCCACCTTGGCCTCGTTGAAAAGCCTTGCAGAATCGTCATTTGCCGCTTGCCCCTCAAAGTAGACCAAAAACATCTGCCCCACTTTTTCCTCCAAAGACATTTTCGCAAGATCAAATGCAACTAGCTTTAGGGGAATTAAGAGGAGCAGCCAAGATTTCATAAATACTTCCCGATTGAGTGAGTAAACATCCCACACTGTGTAAGTAAATCAAACACTATTGTGAGTAGGAAGAACAGGGCCCCCGACAACAGTAGGCATTTTCCAATGGGGCTCTTCCAATAAGAGGTCTCGGGAAGCTTCCATGCCATGAGAATCGGGAACAGTCCAAAGATGATCGCCACAAGAGCTCCCGCATAACTTAGCGCGCTTAGGAAGACCATCGGTGCAAGGTAAACGAAAATAAGGGGCGGCGCAAAAGTAAGGACTTGGGAAATCCACTTACGTGAGGGGTGATGCGCTACTTTAAGCCCATCTTCTAAGAATCCCATCAATCCAAGTGTCACTCCCAGATAGGCAGTTCCTACTCCGCAAAGGGCAAAGATCGTGGCTCCCAACGCTATGATGGGAGAGTGCAATATCTGAATAAGAGGCGTCGTAGCCACATCGCCCGTCGCAAAGGCACTTGCAATGCTTGAGGATCCGTTTACTGGCACCACTCCTAGAACGAGGAAGTTCCAAAATAGGTAGACCGCAAACCCAATCAAATTTCCCAAGATCAATGAGAGCCGAATCCTGGAAACATCGCGGTCTAAGTACTCAACAATGGAAGGAATCACTGTATGGTAACCAAATGCCTGGACAATTACAGGGACGGTAAACGGAATTAAGTAGAGGTCCACGTGCTTTAAAAGGGCCATTTCAACATGTGATGGGACGAGGAAAACGAGGATTCCATAACCCACAAGTAGTTTCCCTACAACCAAAACCCGGTTTACCAGGTCAGTTGTACGGATACCGAAAGAAAGGACGAGGGCAAGAGGTATCGCAATGAGAAAAGGAAATAAAGAATGGGGAATGTAAGGGAAAAATGCCCCTAAAATTTTTCCGCCCGCAGCAAGAAAGGCAACATCCAGCGCATAGAGGAGGAATAAAAAGGCAACCCAGCTAAAAAATCGGCCTTTGGGACCCAAAGTGTTTTTTGCCATGGAAACAATGTTTCCTGGATATTGGACATTCACATCGACCATGAGACAACCGGTAAATAAGAGGGCGGCCCAGGTGACCATCATGACAAACATCGAAGGGATAAAACCGGCAAAACCTGTGGCTATCGGCATTCCAAGCATGCCGCTACCGATTGAAACCCCGGCTACAAGCAAAATAGCTCCAATGAACTTTCTTGCAATATTTGATTTTACTAAAGAGTTAGACATTGCATATTTCCTATGTGTTGTACCATGATATCTATGGGGTTATATAGTTGACAAGAAGTTCGTAAGGGATGGTGGTCGTGCAAGACGGGAAGCTCTGTACAACCCAGCACCACACAATCAACCCCCTCACGTTTTGAAATATTTTCTACGACTTTTTCCAAGGCTTCAGCATCTTCTTTCAAAAAATGCGCTTCTAGCACATGTTGGATCGCTTGATTGACCTGCATTTGCTCCTCCTCATTAGGGTAAACAGCCTCATAAGAGGGATCAGCATAGAGCCCCTCTCTCTTTGTCACTTCTGAACTGAGGATCAACACCCGAGACATCTTCGCTTCTCTCAGGGCCTGAATGACCGTTTGGGGAAGGTGAAGACATGACAATTTTGGTGAAATCTCTTGCAAATACGCATGTAGAGTATTGCAAACGATCACCAATTGATCAATTCCCACTTTCATAAAGAGGCTCGTACACTGTTGAAGTTCTTTACAAAGCTTTTGATCCAACTCCTCCAAGGTTTCGCATGCATGAGGGTGAGTAAAAGGGTAATTGATGATCACCATTTCCCCGATCTCCTTTCCCTGTTTGTACAATTCATCGAGTAATCGCCGATAGAAAAGGGCACTTGCGTAAGGCCCTGCACCTCCAATAATGCCTAATTGTTTGGGACTCATAAGCCCCTCCTCTGTTGACTTAAGATCAATGTCAACGCATCCTTGGGGGATCGGTCAATGAGAAGCCTTTGAGTAGCCAAAGCATTTGCCACAAGGTCGGCATGTATGTGACTAATGACACCTTGAGTAGGACGCTCAAATGTATGCCCATTTCGCTCTGCTTGCTCCAAACAGGCTACTTGCATAGCCGCAATCTTTGGCCCTAACAACCCCAAAAGTTCAGACTGCTTACTTTTTTGGAAGCTTGCCGCCACTTCAAGCATGAACGATTCAACTCCTTCTCCCTCGAGGTTAGGCTCGCCCTCTAAAGGTTCTGAAGAGACTCTACAAGCTGGACACTCTTCTTTAAGAGAATGCGTAGCTGAAAGATCTCTGCAAAGCAATTGATGAGGACAATGATTAGCAATCTCCTCGTCGTATTCTCGACAACTCATCTGGGATAGACTTACCCCTTCGATGACAATTGCAGGCCTCAGATCATCTTGGTGTTCCCCTTGAACACGGCGCCACCGACCATGGACATTTTCGGCTAAGTAGTTAATCACATGATGTCCCACGCGAGTCACATGCTTCATTTTCAACACAAGAGGAGGCGAATCTGGATCTTCTTTAAGGTTACCAACCATCCAAACGACACCCGCCATTTTGGGAAATGTTTCTCGCCTTCTCCCTGTGTGACTCAAAGTCTCACAGAGATTTGATAGCTCGTCTTGAAACTCCCCTGTTTTAGAGAGCCTCTCCTTAACAATTGTCAAAACTCTTTGCGCCAAATCATCTTGATGAGAAGCTTGAACATCTCGCGACACAAACTGTTTACTTTGCGTTTGTATCTTTTGCCTTAACTTTTCTTTCTCAAGCTTTGACCCTGGAATAGAGCTCAAAACGTGCTGTCCCAATTGAGCCCATTGAGCTGTACGCTTTGTGACTAAGCCCTCTCTTCCCAAAGAACTATCTTGGATAATCGTGCATGTGAGCAAACAACTTTCCAACCATTCTTTTTGGTTTATCGAAAGCGGCTTTCCTCCCCTTTTTTGACGAAGGATCTGGATTAACTCAAGCGCCTGAATATGACACGCATTGGTCGTCGGGTGACCATCCAGGCATGGAAGGGACCCCTTGTCTAACATAGAGTTAGACACAACTTCTAAAATAGATAACATGATAAACCTCTTTAGGTTATTTGTTTCTTACGAGATAAAAAAATGATGTGAAAATAAAAGAAAATAGTACTGGCGCGCTAAACGCCAAAATAGAAAAAGAAACAAAAGGAGTAAGCTTTTGCGGAAAGCAGCTGCTGTTTGCAAACTGTGTTCATTAGCCCCTCCTAGAGGTTATGGAAAGGATTATACCCGATCAAAGCAAAATAGTCAACCCTGCTCTAAATTAAAAAATTTGCTTTACAGCTCAGCGCAATGACCTTACCTATTAGACCTTAGGCGGTTAAGCGGAAAAAGGCGATTGAGTAATACCTGCTCCCGTAGTCGTTGGGGCAGATTAGGATTAGCTAGTAGCTGATCATGTAGATCGAGCGATTCCTCGTAGTGATGGAGGTAGAAGGAGGACATTGAGAGTTGAAACTTGATCCCATAGTCTTCAATCCACTCCAGCTTAAAGAAAGGATGATGATGATCAGATGAAGGCAAAGAGCTCCATTGCTTAATCAAATCGTATGCAAGAGAAAAATCTTGATGTTGATTGTACAGCTCCGAAATAAAGTAAATCGGCTCAGCACGCGTGGGGTTTTGGTAATGGGCTCGTAAATAGGCGTGTAAAACATCCTCATAAGGATAACAAAGAGTTTTTCTCAAATGACCCACCTGAAGCCACGACCACAGAATCTCTTCCTCCCAACCACCCATTCTTATTCTCTTTAGATAGGCATTAAGCGCATTTTCAAGACAATCTGCATCTCGATAACTTTCGGCTAAATAAAACATGTATCTTGCATTGTCTGGTTCTTCTATGAGGGCATTTTCTAAATCCCTGGCTGCCAGGAGATACTTTTTGGGGTTCTTTGAACGATTCCCCTCCCCCGTGAACACGTAGGTTACACCGTTCAAAGTTTCGTGCGAATTGGCAAGCTCACAACAGAGGTACTCATGTATGACTCCCTTCCATGCACAAGGAAGAGAATCTTTGACCATTAAAGGCTTCATGTAAGAAAAGCTCGGCACATGTAATGATTGCCAGCGAGCCCAATATACGTCTTCACTAAGAGAGTGTAAAACAAGAGATGGATCGATCTCTAGCCAATCATCTGCATCGAGAAATAAAATATAGTCCCCTTTTCCTCTAGCAAGCTCTAATGCCTCAGTTCTATTAGCTCCAAAATTTATCCAAGGCCGTTCATAGAGCTCACCAGGAATTCCTTCCAATGATTTACAAATCACACCCTGAGTCCCATCCGATGAGCCTGTGTCGACAATTACCCAATAGTCGATCAGATCCCTCACCGACGATAAGGATCTTTGGATGACATGACTTTCATTTTTCACGATCATGTTCAAGCAAATTCGACTCTTTTGTGCCACTGCCTCAAGTCGACAGAGCACAGCTTGAAAAACTACGGTTAAAACAACCAAGAAATTTAACGATAATCTATTATATATCAATTAGTTGCTCCATTGGGAGATTGTAATTGTATTTGTAGTTCCGGATGCGACTGCGATAGAACCGCCTACAGCTCTTACTTCCACAGAGGCCGGCAAATCTTGTGTGGAAATTATCACCATTGCGAATAAAGTAAAAGGCGTGCTCTTTATAGCTGGAATGGAGGGGCCTACACCACTACCATTCATGTAGAATTGAATGCTACCTTTTGCAGCACCGTTTGCCATTTGTGCTAAAAATTGAATGTAATAGGTCCCTGCATTTGAAATCGTGAACGTTGTTGCACTACTTTGTGAAATTCCCGACCCAAATGAGACTGCGATTTGGTTAAAGGAGAACGCTTCTCCTGAATTAATGGTTTCATTTGATGCACTCACATTGTAATTAAATAATCCCCCCAACGCAACAGAACCTATCGCACCCGTCGGCCCAGTTGGACCGGTTGAGCCCGTCACTCCTGTAGGACCCGTCGCTCCCATTTGTCCCGTCTGCCCCTGTGGTCCCTGTTGGCCAGTCTGTCCTTGCTGACCTTGTTGTCCGGTTTGTCCTTGCTGACCTTGCTGTCCTGTTTGACCAGTCGCACCTGTCGGACCTGTTGGTCCGGTTGGACCTGTCACTCCTGTAGGACCTGTTGCACCTGTCGCTCCCGTCTGTCCCTGTTGACCTGTTTGTCCTTGCGGTCCCTGTTGTCCAGTCTGTCCTTGTTGCCCCTGCTGCCCGGTTTGTCCTGGTTGACCTTGTTGTCCCATTTGACCCGTTGCACCTGTCGGACCTGTTGGGCCAGTAGGTCCTGTCACTCCAGTAGGTCCTGTTGCTCCCGTTTGACCCGTTTGTCCTGTCTGTCCCTGTTGACCCTGCTGCCCGGTTTGTCCCTGCTGGCCTTGCTGACCAGTTTGACCGGTTGCACCTGTCGGACCAGTTGGGCCAGTAGGCCCTGTCACTCCAGTCGGACCTGTTGCTCCCGTTTGACCCGTTTGCCCTGTCTGTCCTTGTTGACCCCGTGTCGGGGATGAGTGTTGTTCTCGGTG
>JAJZEO010000021.1 GCA_021847505.1 bacterium | reverse complement strand
CTTATGTGGCAGATAGAAACGCAAGAAGGACAAAGATCCTTTGGGGATTTACTATCCCAGATGCACGTGTAAAAATGAAGAGGCTTTACCCGTGAGAACTTTTATGGTTAGGTACTAGGTACCGAATTGGATTCTTATAAAAGCCTTTTCTGTATGGGGAAAAAAGAACATTTTTCCCTCATTGAGCTCAATATTCCCTGGGGAATGGGTTGTTTTATACCCCTTCTTCATCAAAAAATCGGGGAGATAAATCTCAAGGGGCTCTTTTATCTTAGCATCATAGGTAAACGAGTACTGAAATCGTTGTTTCTTCCGATCATATTTAAATCTTCCTGGAATGCCCGGGGTTTTCATGGGATAGGGACGCTGCCACCCCTCTTGTCCACGAAGGGGGTTGGCCAGACTAGAACAATAAATGGAGAAATTCTCATTGTTCCAATTGTCTCCGTTTTCTAGGGTATTGAAAATATCGTAATTCCAAAGAGTGACTGGAACCTGACAAGCTTCTATGGCCTGAAATAAACGGTCTGCACCTTTGACCACTGCTTGATAATTCCCTGTCTCTGTTGCAGATTTGCCAAATAAAAAGCCCCAAAGCCCCCTCTTGAGTGCCATTGCCACTCCTGTCTCTCGCAAAATAAGAACAGTATCTTCAATGTAGGCTTTTACTGTTTTTTGCATTTTAAAGAGTTGGTAACGGACTGACCAATCGATAAACCATTTACCAAAAAAAGGAAGTCGAGGAGGGGCTTCAAAAACGTTAACGATGTTCTGGTACCATTTGAGCGAGGTCATCATCGGATCATAAAAGTGCTGTTCAAATAATACGTCTGTCCCATCCTTTTTTGGATCCCAATTGGGAGGTTGAATAAACTCCTGAGTCTCCAAGATAATGTGCGTTCTTTGGTGGATTTTTCTAATTTCCCGATAAAATCCCTTGGCAAATGGGGTGTAGAAATCATTGGCAAATGTATCTCTTTCTGGAGTTGCAAAATACTCTTTTTTTAGAACAATCGGATCCCCTTCTTTGTTGTAGTCCCAAACTCCGTGCTCTTTCCAAATGCATTTACCTCTCCAAACTCTCAATTGTTTTGCATTGACTTGTATTGACCCCATTGGAATTCCAAGGACACCACACCCATACTTAGTTACCCGAAGTGTTTTACCATCAGCCAAGGCAAATCCTTGCAAGGGAGTGGGCATAGCCCCCATCTTTACACTCCCAGAAACCTTGTTCAAACGTGTATTGCCAATGTACCCTTTGGAGAGTTCATTCATAGTGGCAATTCCCAAAATATTCTTATTGTGTTTAACCCTTTCCGCTATACTTTTAACAAAACTCATATACTGCTCTTGTAGATGATTTTGGAGCCCGGTTAATTTTGGCGCATAAATGTCCCCAGCCCAAAAGAGAGTAAAGATCGTCATCGCCGCCAATCTTGACAAATTGGTCTGCCAAAAGAGATAGGGGTACGGTCCCTGTTGATTGACCTCGGTAAATTCATATTGGGTAATTGAAGCGACAGTTTCGTAAAAATTTTCAGGGATAAGCCCTGCCAATTCAAAAATCCACTTTGGGGCCCCACTCCCTCCCGAAAATCTAGAAAAGACATCTTGATGCGGATCAATATTGACATAGATCCCGTTTTTTTCTAGCACAGCGACGATTTGGCCAATGTAAGAAAGGTACTCCTCATCAAGCTCCCCCGGACCATCGTGCATGACAGCTTCCCAAGGAACACAGAGGCGAACCAAATTCATCCCAAGACTCTTTAATCGGGCTGCCTCTTTTTCGGCGACCTCCAAAGGCCAGGGCCTTCCTACATAAGAAAGCTCTTTCCCTTCATAAAATGACTTGATTTTTGCCGGCTTTTTCGCAGGAAGGTTGACGCCCCGTAAAATAATTGTTCGTTGGGCTGCATCGACAAACCTGTTTTTAATCCTTTGAATCATGGCTTTCAGTTAGCCAAGCAAGATTTAAAAGACAACAGGAAAATCCCGTAGTCCTAAAGATGTAAGGCTGAGCAAAAAAATTAACGTCTGAATCGCACTGAAATTATGGGATTGCCAAGGGGCTCCCCTTGGCTGTGGAGAGGGGTTTGGGGAGAGGGTGCAAAACCCTCTCCCCGTCTGACGCCGAAGGCGGGTAGGGCAGCGAAGCATGCCTCATTATGTCTTTTTCTACAGCCACCTTCCAATGTGGCTGTAGCCAACAGCCAATTATAGCAATGAGAAATTACCTATCGCGAGCCCGAAGGGGCCCATAGGCGGTGAGAGTGTACTGTGTACCTGAACCCGAGCGATAGGTGATTTATCGAAGCTAGAATTGGCCAACCGGGGGGAGCGGGGGTTCTCCCCCAGCTTTGAATTTTGAATTAGGTTACAAAGCCAGCACTACAAGTTAGGACTACCGAAAATCCTTGTAGTTTTTTGATAGATTATTTTATGATGCCCGAGTTACCAGAGACTAGACCCGTTGAGGAACCTATGAAAAGTGAGCGATTAAAAAAACTCGAAAATGAGCGTAAAGACTTGGAAAAATGGTTAGACCTCGGTCTCGTTCCCAATAAAGACATTGAAAAACATAAGATGGAAATTGAGGCAATACGCACTCGGATTGAGGAGGAAAAGCAAAGGCTTATTTTCCTCAAGGAAAGTGGCGACCTTGAAGAGTATGCAAGCCCCAGGAAGGCAACTTCAAAACAAATTTATGATCATCAGTCGATGCCCGATGTAGGGGGAACCGAAAATACTGAATTGACTAATGCCGGGTTTGATATGGAAACCACATCATTCGAAGCCGATCATACTACCCTTTTTGACATCGAAATGGCTGGCGAAGAAAAAGAAACTAAAGAATACGAAGCTGACGAAGATCCATACAGCGACAAAAACCGCTGGCGCAGGTCAACAGAGATCATGGATCCTGAAAATGACGACTGGTAATCTTTCTCTTTGGCGCCAAAAGGCAGCCGCGCCGTGTGTGGGTGGCATTTATGTCCACGTTCCTTTTTGCAAGAAAAAATGCCCTTACTGTCACTTTGCTGTGCGCACACACAAAGATTCCCTCGTCTCTCCTTACATCAACACCATAAGAGCCGAATGGGAGCACCGGAAGGAGCTTCTTGACGAAGTTTCTACTCTCTATTTTGGTGGAGGAACCCCTTCTATCATCTCCTCAAAAGAATTTGAGGCCCTCTTTAAAATTTTTCCCGAATGCAAAGGGGAAATTACGATCGAAGCAAACCCCGAAGATGTTACATTAGAAAAGATGTCATTTTTACGCGAGTTAGGTGTAAACCGCGTAAGTATTGGCGCCCAATCATTTTCTGACAGCCGCCTTAAGGCTATTGGCAGGGATCACACGAGCCGGGACACCAATCAAGCGGTAGAGATGACCTTGAGAGCGGGGATCGAAAATATTTCGATCGATTTAATGTATGATTTACCCAACCAAACCTTTGCTGAGTGGGAAAATAGTGTCTCGATTGCAGTAGGGCTACCCATCACTCACCTTTCCCTCTATAATATGACTTTTGAACCCGGGGCTCTCTATTACAAAGACCGGCACGCGATCAAACAATTAATGCCCAGTAGTGAAACAAGCACTCAGATGCTTTCTCATGCCGCATTTTCATTCGAAGCAGCAGGTCTTCGTCGCTATGAGATCTCGGCCTTTGCAAAACCTGGATTTATGGCCCAGCATAACACTTCTTATTGGAAAGGACTTCCCTTTATCGGTATTGGACCTTCAGCTTTCAGCTATTACGAAGGGGCTCGCTTTCGCAACTCATCTCATATTAGCAAATGGCAATTAGAGGTCGAAGCAGGCAAAGAGCCGGTCGACTTTGAAGAGTGCCTTCCCTACCCACAGAACGTTCATGAGTTATTTGTTGTTCAATTGAGACTCCTTTCAGGAGTCAATATGGATGAGTTTAACCTCCCCGAGGAAACTCTCCACAAAATTGATCAATTAGTCGCAGCGGGCTACCTCAAAAAAAATCACGATCAAGTAGCTCTCACCACACGTGGCACGCTCTTTTATGATACTGTCGCTACGGAACTTATTTGATTTGATCCAAGGGCCTTAACTTTCTCTAAGTTTACCAAGTCCATTCATTTTATACCAAGCTACAGGATCTTTTTTCATAGTAGCCAACATTTGGTCAAGATCAGCACTTAAATGGTGCTTGGGTGCCCAACCTAGCAGTTTTTTTGCTCGGGAAATGTCGAGAGAATAATTGTCGTCAGCAAGCCTGACCATCCAAGGCTTAATAAACGGCTTTCCCCCAATAGGGACCATATTTTGAAATGTCACACCCAACCAAGCGATCGGCTTAGGGATACTAAATGTCTTAATTTCCTTGCCTAAAAGCACCTTGCTAATTTTTCGCTGGAGTTGGTCGGTCGAAAGGGTTTCATCATCACCAATGAGAAGAACCGTTTCTTCAGGAAGCGCCTTTCTTTTTTGAATCGCGAGCACCAAAGCATCCACCAGGTCATCCATGTGAATGAATGATGCCCCATGATTTAAACTTCCTGGAAAAACGCGACTACCTAGCTGCCTTTCATAAATTCGTTGAATTTGACGAGAAATTGGGATTGAATGACATTGATCATCATAAACCCCCGCAATACGCATGATCACTGAAGGAATCTCCCCACGGTTTCTAGATATTTCCTGTTCCGTCTCAATCTTGGATCGGGGATAAGCCCAACTTGCTACCTGGAGGGAATTTTCATTAATTTTATAGGGAGGATCTTGGGGTTTATGCACTAACATTGTACTCGAAAAGATGAACTGTTCGACGTGAAAGTTTTGTAGAGACCTCAATAAGTTCTTCGTTCCTTCAACCGTAATCTTCTTATATTTGGTGTAGTCTTGATCATCAAAACTGTAATAGGCAGCTAAATGAACAACTGAAGCAATCTTATTACCATAACGATCCTCAATATGACGCATCGCCTTGTCTACACTGTCAGACGATGAAATATCTACGCCGACAACTTCTTCATTGCCAGTAGGTTGAAGGGCGCCCACCAATTCTAATCCTACGATAGCATATTGGTCTTGTAGTCTTTTGACTAAAGCTCTTCCTATTCTTCCTCCGCTTCCTGTGATTATAATCAGATCTTTTTGCACCCTAGCGCTCCCCTTCATCATTTTTTTCAATTTGACCGAAATAACCGTACAAATCAAGAGGGAACGTTTAACGAATTTGTAATATGATGATTGAAGGACGTTTATGAAAACGCTTTAAATTAGAATCACTCTTCCATTCAGAAATTTTCTGAACGACCACCTCTTCATTCTCCCCCATCAAATCTGAGGCAACGCAGAGAATATCTCTAGGCTTTAATTGTCCAAGCAACGCTTCAATCGTAGAGATGTTGTTATAAGGGGTCTCAATAAAAATGTGAATTCCCAGAGGTAGTGGGCTTGGTTTTTTTGGAAAATACCCATGAAAGGTAAACCCATTCCCATCAAATCCTGAAAGAGACAACGCATGGGTAATCGAACAAGGACCTGGATAAGCAACGATCTTGACCCCCGCTCTTCTTGCTAATGAAACAACCCTTGCACCCGGATCAGCAATACAAGGCAAACCCGCATCGGAAATGACTCCCCAATTCTCCCCTCTCACTAGAGGGTCAATCATTTCTAAAGTCAACTCAACATTCTTGGCAATCGACTCCATCGGCTTATCCCTTAAGCGCTCAAAATCAAAATGCTTCAGATATTGCCTAGCTACTTTAGGCGTCTCAACAAAAAAACCATCGAGTCGATAGATGACTTCATGGATCACTGGCACTATTGAGGCTTTAGGATCGGCCGTTTCGTGGAGAAGATTGGGTAATAGATAAAGCGTCATACTTTCGCCACTTGTTTATTCACCTCAATCACTAGCCTATCGAATAAATGATCAGCCTTTAGCCCCTCTTCTTTTGCCTCAAGTTCGTACTGAAAAAGGAGATCTAACAATTCCAGAAAATCCGCAAGCTTCCTTTCTCTACATTTTTCAATCAACAAGGCAAGCTCTTTGTCGCGCATCCCATCAATTTTTGGAACTTCTCCCTTTTCAAGAGCCTCAGAAATACGGACCATGTTCATCAATTGATTTCGTACTTGTCCCGCAAAAATGAGCCAATCCGACAAATCCTTAATCCGCCCTCTCTCAGCCTCTCCTTCCAAAATCAAATCTTTCGCCATTTGCCAATACGACTTTTCCTTTGTTGGCAACGTCATTTGCCTTACATCAGAAACCACGATCGATTCTTTGCCCTCAGTAAAAATACAAAGCTTCTCGAGCTCCGATTTAAGCCTAGCAAGATCAGCACCCACCGATTCAATGAGCAAATCGACAGCGGTTAATTCGATCCTCTTTTTTTGCTTAGCAGCCATCTTAATCAATTCAGAAATATGCCTCTTTTTCCTCTCCCATGGTTTTTCTCCAGTCAAATCAAAAGCGACAACATCGCTCTTTAAAGCCTGGTAAATATCGCTAGGAAATGTTTCTGACAAAAGGAGTACGATCGTTTTTTGATCGACTCCTTCTATTTCTCGAATGAACGCTTGATAGTCGACCTTTTTTAACTTTTCCAGCTGATCGATCACGACAAATCTCTCTTCAGAAGAAAACAAATCAGAAGAAAGCGAAAATGATTCCAACGATTCGATCCTGATCAATTCTTTTGTCAACTGTGGTTTGTAATGCTTGATAAACTGGTAAAGCTTATCAGCAAAGTACAACCTTTCGAATCGATCATCGATGATTGCAGCATAGATCCCTGCAAAATGACTAGGAGCAGAATGCCTCAGATTTTTCTCAAATGCTTCTTGTGAACTCAGCTTCATTCAACTAAGTGTATCCTTCTTTAGATTTAACCCCAAGCGAATTCAAAATCTTAACTTTTTGATGATTTAATATTCACACTCTGTTAACATTTATTCTTTGAAATAAACGATTCCTCGAGAGGTGGCTTCCATTTAATCGTGGGGCCTCCTCTCATCCTAAATCAATCCTTGGTATTTGGTATATTAATGCAACCAGTCGTATACATTGACTATTACAACTTACCTTTTTATGATGAGGCTATACCCACTTATTTCCGAGATCCCATCACAAAACGAATGGCCCCCAATCCTGTTCTTTGTCCTCAACACCACGTCAACGAATTTGGTGTACTAAATCTCGCTAAAGAGATTGAAGGCCAAGCAAAGTGTGGTCATAGAGAATGTCGCCAAGTGATAGAAAACCCGCGAATTGATCCCTGGCTCTATTTATATTTGCAACTTTGGTTTGAAGTTAGAGGCAAGTTTATTTTACCCTACGACTATAATCAATTAGCCGCTGAGACAACCCAAACCGTCTCACAGCTTCGAGAACGCCAAGTCCGACCGGAGCAAGCCGCCCGCCCCATTAACCTCCTTGAAATTGTCGCAACCGCTCTTTTTTTTATTGCTCTTGCCTACCTCTAAGCCAATTAACTCAGTTCTTAATCCCTGGACAATTGGCATACAAGCATGTTAAAATACCTAAAAAACTGGGGAACTTGAGATGAATAAAGATTTGAATGGAAAGATAGCCCTTGTGGTGGGGGTAGGCGATGACCAGGGGTATGGATGGCCCATCGCTAAAGAATTATATGAGAGGGGAGCTACTATTCTCCTTGCTTGCTGGGTCCCCATCATCAAAATTTTTACTACTTCTTGGGATCAAGGAAAATTTGAAGAGTCGAGAGTCCTTTCTGATGGAACTCTTTTTGAAATTGAAAAAGTTTATCCTATCGATGCCGTTTACGATCACCCTTCGCAGGTCCCTGATGATGTCCTCAATAATAAACGATATCAAGCCCATCCAGGATTTACTATTTCCGAGGTTGCCCGTCAAATTGAAGAAGACTATGGAAGACTCGACATGGTCGTCCATTGCTTAGCTAACGGCCCTGAAGTGAAAAACCCCCTTCTGGAAACTTCGCGAGAAGGGTATCTTGCCGCCATCTCCTCTTCCAGTTATTCGTTTGTCAGCTTCGTCCAACATTTTGGCCCCATTATGAATCCGGGGGGCGCATTTCTCACACTCACCTATTTAGCTTCCGAACGGGTAATCCCAGGATATGGTGGTGGAATGAGCTCGGCCAAGGCTGCCCTTGAAAGCGACACACGCATGCTCGCTTATGAAGCAGGAAAAAAGTACGGAATTCGTGTGAATGCCATCTCCGCAGGAGCATTGGCAAGTAGAGCTGCCAGAGCAATTGGATTTATCGATCGGATGATCAACTACTCAAAAGGCAATGGACCCCTTGAGAAAGACCTCGAAGCAACAGAAATAGGGAAAGCAGCTGCCTTCCTTTTATCTCCTGATGCCTCTGCCGTTACAGGGACAATTCTCTACGTAGACAATGGGATTCATGCAATGGGATGCAGTTTAGACAGCCCCGCTTTTTGGAGCACCGTCCAAAACTAGCCGCAGACGAAGATCATCGCTCTTCTCTAATGCCGTCACATTGATTTGCCAATCATAGACGGCCCACTCTGACTCTACTTTGGGGCAAGTCTGCCCTCTTCTGTTTCCTTTGAGAAAATGTCCACATACCCTTCCTTCCCCTGCCACCTTTGCAAATTGCATTGTAAACCCAGCAATTGTCAAACGATCCCCCAATTCAAAATAAGTCGCCCTTTCACCATTCACAAAAAGTGGATTTTCTCGTTGAAACCTCAAAAATAAATCCAATTCCGAAGCTCCCCTAAATTCAAACTCACAAATCAACTGCTCATTTTCCCATGTTGCTGAAAACCCCATCTGAGTTTCCTGACAGACGAGTTCATTTTCTTTCAGAGCATAGCTAAATAAGTGGAATCCGGGAGAGAGACGAGCTTCAACGGGCTGGAATTCCTTTAAAAACACAAGTCTTTGAGTCTTGCTCGAATCAGCCCCCCATCCCTTGTTTGGCTCAGGCACCTTGCAAATGTATGGAAAGTCATAAATCAGAGCACCATAAAGGGGAGTAATTTCATCTTCTCTGGCCCCCTTTCCGAAAAAGAGATCGAGCAAAGTAGTGCGTTGAAGCTCATGTAAGTAGCTGCCTGCATATAGATTAAGCCCTTCATGCCAGGGAAATTCGATTTCTTTTCCCAACCAAGGGGCTACTGTCAACACCTCAGACCAATCCATCGTTGAATGGGCAATGGTAGGATCCAATTCGGGCAACTGAGTTTGTTTGAATACAGCATCGAACACTTGTTTTTGGAATGCTTGTAAAGGGGGCAATTTAAGGTCATCGACAAAGCTGGAAAGGCGCACTAAAAGATCCTCTAACTTTTTTCGGGCCTCATCCCCCCACACATGACGATAATCAAGCCAGATTCTCAAAAGTGGAATCAATATACGCATGTTCATCATGGGCTTTCTCACCTGGGGCCATTCATGAAGATAGACACCAAAAGCCCCTACAGAAGCAAAATATTCATAAAAACGCAAAAACAAATCTCTTCCTTCCAAAACCATGTCTGCCTGATTTGACCTGCAAAGAGCTAAAATAAAGAGCATGTTTTCATAAACAGGAATCGCCTCTCTAGAAGAGGGATTTTCAAAGGTATAGTGAAGAAAATCCGTTAAGCTACTTTGCCGTTTCCGCCCTTCCTGAAGAGCCTCTCTTGCAAACAAATTCATGAAAAGTGCTCCTCTAAAATTTGATTCATCCCTTGGATAATCCCCAACTGGGGTGAAGAAGGAGCCACCACATCAGCGTACTCAATCAACCGATCTGATCCCCCTTTCACACAAATAGAAAAGTCAGCCATCTCAAGAAGAGGAATATCATTTTCATCATCCCCGGCTGCAACGATCGGGTAGTTCCAACCCCTCATCTGGCAAATTTTCCTGAGCGCATCCCCTTTGTTAGCCCCTTTGTTTGTGATCAACAATAACCCCTTAGCAGGATCAATCACATCCCCAATCACATAAACATCCAATTCTTTTGTCCTAAGCAATCGATCTCGCATCTCACAGAGGACCTTTCTTTCTCCAAAACCCTTAACTAAAGGAAAGCCCACTTCGGGAATCTCTTTGTGATTTTTCACTGCAACCCACGGAACCGACGACAATTGTTTCAACTTCTCAAAGTATTCCAACATAGCCTCTGAAAACAAGTGAGGCTCATAGAAACAAAAGTCCCCCGCCTCGTAACCAGAGTAGACGATGTACCCAATCGAATGATCCTTACACATTTTATCTAAATCGGTTAAAATCTTATGGGGTAAAAAATTTTGAAATACAACCTTTCTTTTAGGCATTTGGATCGCTTGATCCCAATT
>JAJZEO010000017.1 GCA_021847505.1 bacterium | reverse complement strand
GCTAAGGGAATACCCTTAGCTTCGTCGTGATCGTTTAAATTTTGCTCGCTTCGCTAGCGCCTATGAGGGAAATAAGTAGCCAACCGGGTTTTAAGAGAGCACTTTTTAATTGAACCAGGAGATGATGCCTCGGCTCCTCTTATCGAAACCATTTACGATTACTATGCCTGGGAAAACGATGACGATCTTGAATTTTTAGACGACTTTCTTCCGCAACAACTCCCTAACGAACCAAGAGCTGTTCAACTTATCGGCGGCCCTTACGAAACCCGTACCGAATATCGAAAAGCCATGCGGAGATATGTCAAACAGATGCATCCCGATAGAAATACCCACCTGACTCAAGCACAAAGGGATGAGTGGCACCTTGTTCAATCGTGGTGGGCCGATTTTCAATTAACTGCTAACTATTTAGATCTAGAAGAGGTGTAATTCCATGACAGAGTCCGTCAATAATGCTGGGTTTTCTCAGCTCTTTCCTGATAATCCTTTTCTCCGCAACATGGACATACTCCCTTCCGCCTGCGAATCGTTTGATCAGATTTGGACAAACCTTGCTCTCCTTGCAAGGTCCTATTTGTCCCCCTACAATGATAGAAGCGCCGAGGTAACCAATACCTTGGTTGAAGGGACAAAATCATTTGCCCTGCTCGATGTAGAGGAGCTCTCTACCGCTCAATCCCTATGCCGAATGGTATTAAAAATCGTCTCTTATTGTACGATCGTTCTTCCCTTGTTTGCACTCCTCATTGCTACGGTCGATTACTTTTTTCAACCAAAAATCATCTTGATTTCTGAAGAATGCCAAACTGAAGATTGGTTTGAGGCTGCGCAAGATCCCACAAAAATGGAAGTATTTAAAGCCCTCGCTAAATTGCGCCCCGAATTGATCGACGAAAAAGATGAAGATGGTCGCGATGCCTTAAGGCATGCTTGCAAAGCAGGAAATCATGCCGCTATCCTCTTTTTAGCCTCTATGGATCCTGAGAGTGTTATGAAAAGATGTGCCAATTCTACCGGTATTGTCCGAGATGGCGTTGTAAAAGCTTTGGTAAAAACCACACGGACCCCCCTAATAAAATTCCTCGAAAGGCACCCCGAATTTGTCACCGTCGTGCATAGTGACGGCAACCCTGCACTGCATCACATCATTTTGAATCATCGAACGATTCTGATGACTGATTCTCCTCTCATTTGGTTTCACTCATATGGAATTTCTCATGGAATTTGTAGCCACCCATCGTAGAGTTTTCCCTGAATTAATGGCCGCCATCCTGGCAAAAGGAGAGCTAAAAAATGAACGAGAAATCCTTATCGCAGGACTTATATTTGGACTAAGTCAGACATTTTTTGTACCACCCACAGAAGAGCAACAAAACGAGGATACATTCGAGGCAAACAAAGCTGAGGTTGAAAAGCTCGTAAGAGACCATAACATCCGAGAGTCGATGGATACAGAGAAAGGGTGCAGAAAGATTTATTTGAAACTGGCACTTCTCTATCACCCCGACAAAAATAAAGACAAAGCTGAACTTGAATGGAGACCTCAATGGTTGGTTTTACAGGCTTGGTGGGCTGTTGTTAGTAACAAGAATGAGGATAGGTCATTCAGGGGATAGAGCCTTTGCCCGGGTGATCGTCCAAAACATCACCAGGGCACTTCCGATGATGATCGCCCCTCCCCACATCTCTCGCACCTGAAGAGAAACCCCAAAGACAATCTCTAAAATCAGATAGGTAAACAACACTTCGGCAAAAATAAAGGGGGCGAGCCTCCCCGGCTTTGAAAATGAATAAGCCAAGACAATAAAAATCTGCCCAATCCCATAGAGAAGCCCAAGAACAGCGAGTATGGCCCACAAAGCCATAGGAATCGGCTCCCAATTAAACAAGACGACCGGGGCAAGAAAACCAATCGCCGTCATAAAATAAAAAAGCAAAATCTGTTCAGGGGTGTCTGTCTGCCTCAATTTATTCACTGAAACGACAATGTAACCATATCCAACGGCTGCCACAAGGGGGTACAAATGATCGAGAGAAAACTTCTCCCCAAATGGCCCAATGATCAAATAGACCCCCGCAAAACCAGATAAAATTAACGGCCAAGTGACCAAGGGGATCTTCTCTTTAAGCCAAATCATCGAGAGGAAAGGGACAAAAAACGGAGTCGTGCTCTTTAATAAGACTGCATCGACAGGAGGGAGGAGACGAAGCGAGATGTAAAAGAAGATGATCGAGCAAACCGCCACAATTCCCCGAATCATATGCTGCTTGTATTGTCGTGTCTGAAAAACCGAAATCCCCCTCCTAAACACCCAGGGAGAAATGAAGATCAATCCGAAAATCAGTTGGAAAAAAAACAACCGATAGCTACTGATCTCATAAGGCAACTTGCTAATCAACACATTAACAAAACTTAAGTTCAAGTTACCAAACAAAGAAGCGGCTACCGCGATCGCATAATTTCGTTTTACTTGGGCCAATTCTTCTTGCAACATATCTATACATCTACACCTCTCTCCTAAGAGAGAGTCCTTAATCTTGATTATACTCAATGTAGATATTTCGTACTAACGTTAAAGTTATCTCAAGCATTATAATTAAATAAAAATATAAAATAATACGGTAATTATGAAATATCTGATTGATCATAGGTATAAGAAACTCAATGCAATTTGCATCCACGCCCTCTCGATTCTTTCCACGTATAAACGGGGAAGGTCTCAAGATTTTAGCGCCTACCTTCAAGCTTTGCATGAAGAACTCCAAGAGATTGAACCAATAAAGTCAACACCCATGACAACAGAGCAAATCGGCCTAGTTGAGTCTATTGAAATGGCGGCCCAAAAGTTCCTTCTCCTACCCGAAAATTTTGAAGAAGCAGGGTTTGAGCTAATCGAAAAAAGCCAGCTTCTCATGAGCGAAATCGATCCTTTTACCCTCACCCTAGAAGACAGTGTAGGGGTGCGCAAATCAAGACTTGTTGAGCTTTCCTTAGAAATCCAAACCTATATTGAAGCCCATATTCTCCATTTAGAAGGAAAAGCCAGCTCGATCATCGATGAGAAACTGATCATTCAAGATATCGTTTCAGACATTAAACGGATAGAAACCAGCGAATTAAAAAAAGAAGAGATCGAGATGATCGATAAGCTCATTGATCAAAATCTTCTTTATCAAAAAGAGTCCAACCTCTCGACCACACACACCTTTTCCTTGCTCGCCCTTGAGGCTGAGCGCCTCTTTCGTGGCAATAACTCCCCCTATAACAATCTATGGGATCTAGTCCAATACCTATTAAAGACCTACAATGAAATCGCTGAATTGGTCAGTAGCGAGGAAGATGCTTTTTCAGAATTCACCGGGCCGATGCGCGCTCCCCCCATGATCAAGGCCATCAAAACTCTAAAAGATCTTAAACTCAACTCAAAGCCCCTCATGACATCGCGAGACCATCTCCTTTTTGCCTTCGAGAATGCCCTCATAGAAGAAGGGGAAACTTTTATCTCCCGCTGCCGAGTTGTCGATTACGCCAAGCTTTTTGGTCACGAACTCAGAGAATTTACCGAACTGTTGGCCGAGCGCCCCGACAAGAACCTCAAAATTTCCTAATCTTAAATCTTTTTTATCAGGGAAACAAGATATGCAGGATAGACAAGATAACTGCATCAATCCTTCCTATCCTGTTAATCCTGTTATATTTTAAGATCAAGAAATTTATCTTGCAATCGTCTTGCGGTTGAATTAAGACCGTTATATGAGCCCACTCTTTTGAAGCATAATGATGACGATCGCCAGCGGAATCGCGTATTTGAGTGAGAAGATCCAAAGGGGAAACATGACCCCCCGCAATTCTCCGCCCCCTGCACAAAACTCGCTCTCCATCGCTTCACGGTCAACCACCCACCCAATGAAGAGTGAGGTAATTAACCCTGCCAAGGGGATTACCCAAATCGACGAGAAATCGTTGATGGTATCGAGAAAATTACAACGGAATATCGATTGCCATTCAGGAAACATCCCTTTTGACGCAGCAAGAGCGCTGGGGATTCCAAAGGTAAACGTTCCAATGCCCGCGCATAAGACCGCTTTTGTCCGACTGATCCTAAGTTTTTCCATCAAATTGGTCGCACACACCTCAATCAATGGGATGGCACTTGTCAGGGCTGTAAAGACAAACAAGACAAAAAACAGAGTCGATAAAACCAAAGCCCCAGGCAACTGTGCAAAAAGATAGGGCAACGTTTTAAAAACCAATCCTGGCCCTGAATTGGTCGGAATATCGAAAGAAAAGACAATCGGGAAAATCGTCAACGCCGCCAAAACAGCTACGAGCGCGACAGAGAAGGCAACGATCATCGACATACGGATGACATCTTCCCCACGTCGCAAATAGCTTCCGTAGGAAATCATGATCCCCTGACCCAAACTCATCGTCATCAAAGCAAGCCCAAGCGCCTCTAACACACTCGAAACAGAAAAATGAGCCAAATCAGGCAAGAAGATAAATTGTGCCGCCTTAGAAAACCCAGGCAATGTTGTGCTGAAAAGAAATAGAGAAAAAAGCAAGACAAGGAGCACTTTAACCATGATCTTTGACCAATACTCGATTCCCCTTTTCACACCGCTCACCACAATCGCCATCGTGATCGCCGTGAACAAGAAGTGCCAAAGCATAGTGATCGACCCCGACCTGCTCAACAGCTCGTACACTTCCCCAATCTCGCCAAGCGACTTACCCACATAGAACCCATTCAGAGACATCAAGATGTAGCTCATTCCCCACCCGGCGACTACGCTATAAAAACTCATGATCAAAAATGAAGCAGCAATCCCGAGCCAAGCGCCCCAAACCCAGCCACTTCCCTTACCCCCGTCTTTTTCAAAAGCGCCAATGGCCGCAGCCCCAGAGTGTCTGCCCAGCAAAATTTCACCGATGAATAAAGGAATTCCAATCAAGAAGAGACAAGCAAAATAACAAACAAGAAAGAGACCTCCCCCATTCTGCGCTATTGTATAAGGGAATTTCCACAATAAACCCAGCCCAATGGTTGATCCCATCGCCGCCAAAAGAAACCCCAGCTTCGATGACCAATGCTCCCTAACCTGCTGCACAATTCTCTCCGTTTAAAAAGGCATCCATTGTATCGCCGGCTAAAAGAATATGTCAAGAAGATGTGGATCCGGTTGATTATCAACCTGTTTAAGAGCGAGCGCTCGATTTTGTTACAATTTGATTATAAAACAAATAACAAACAATTAGGAGATATTATGAGCAATTCAGATCAAAAAACAAACATCGTAAATATTCACAACAAAACTAAAACAGTTTTAACACTTTCAACAGATACGAAATATATTTCAGTTACAGGCAGCTTTGTGTACGACTCAGGAAAAGACGAGTATCGCCTACCTGCTGGGTCTAATGCTAGTATCGTTGCAGCAAATGACACGACTATAACTCTTGATTGGGGACAAGCTACTTCTGGTATGATTTCCATTTTAAATGACAAGGGGGGAGTTGTGATTACCACTGGTGTAGACAATGTACAAGTGACGGGATCCATTCAAGATCAGCAAGGGCATCCTATAGCGACTGCAAATCAAGCAGATTCATTGACCATGGTCATAGATCAGGCCCAATACGTAGTCACGGCTAACTTTGTTGATGCAGACGACTCAAAAAAATCAACTCGTTAACTACAAGGAATAAATACGATGAATACTCCTAATGCACCAATATCTGTTTTATTTCACAATCAATCGAGCCAAGCTGTGTGGGTTGTGGTAGAAGGTTTTACCCTAACAATAGACACTATGCCACCGCAGACGTCAGCGAGCGGTGCTGTAGGTCAAATGCCTAGTGAAAATGCCGCCGGCACTGGCTTCGTTGTAACCAAAGGCCAAACACAAACTATTTCACTACCTGCTATTAATTTCTCTACTCAAGCTAGCGTTCCAAGCGCTGAAATCTCCTCCATCATTAAGGGACCTACCAAAAGTTTGGCTGTTGTGAGTAACACTCCCATGATCGCAGTAATGACGGCAGCATTGGATGCGAAGATGCAACTGAGTATCGCACCAACCGGATCTGATGTGCAAATAGCCTCTGACCCCCTGGCGATTGTAGCCGTTGCCAAAGATGTCCCAGCTGCTCCTCTTCCGGGGGAATTTAGCGATGCAACCAGATTACTTAACGGGTTAAATATAGGAATTGCAACTTTAACTAGTGTAGTTAACCAGACAGGCGGCGCAATGCCTGCTGCTGGAACGCAAGCTCAATACCCTGCGTTTGAACAAGCTATTATGGCGATTATTACAAAATATCTTGGCAATAAAAACTAGGTACAAAGCAAAGGAAGAAGTCCTATGACACAATTATCGATCATAAATCACACACCAACCCCTGTATACTTTGGATGGGATGGAAGGACATGCAATTGTTTCGTATCCCGTTTTTATACCGATTTTCAGAACTTCCAAGGCTCTCCTGTGACTGCCATTGGTGGAAGTGAGATCTTGGATAATGTGCCTTCCTCATTTACACCTACTAGCGTGGGTTGTACAAACGCAACTTTTATCAGCATTGATCCAGGAATTCGTGTCATAAACTAATCTTCCCCAAATAGCCACGCATTGACCACATTCCACATCGTGTCGAACACTAACCCATTATGGTAGCTTTGCGTCTGCCGGCCTCTCACAAAAACTGACCATTGAAAACAGAACTGCAAATTTTGACCTTGACTATGTCCTTAGCCACAACCTAGCAGCAGGCGCGTAACATTCATTCCTGCACAAGCTGGACAACTAGGCACTTCCCTAAGAGCCGGTCAAGCAATTACGTATGGCCTTCCGGTTCTTGTTATTACTGGGATCAGTCTCGCCCTTTCATCTGTGCCCTCCGCTCCACCTGGTGCCCTACAAGTCGCTCTTTCCGCTGATGGCAAGACAATAAGAACACTTACCCAAAGTGGAATACTAGATCTAGCTTTAATCGGTACAGATTCATTAGGGAAAACCATTTCTGTAGGTTCGAATGCAACCGCGACTACCGCTCTACCTATAACCGCCTGGACGATTGCTGTTTACGATGCACTGTCTGTCAGCAACCCGACTAGATAAACCTTTGAATGGCGTCGATGATCATTGAGGGGGTGAGCATTTTGGGTAATTCCTCATCGGGAATGGTAAATCCATAGGTGTTTTCCACCTCGACGACAATCATGATTAGGTCCATGGAATCGGCACCCAAGTCATGCTTAAAGTGAGTATTTGGCTGAATTTCCTTAGGTTTTACCTCAAACTGATTCGCCACAATTTTATAAACTCGCTTGGTCATCTCTTCCATGTATATACTCTTACCATTTCCCAAATTGTCCTTCTTTTGCTATAAAAATATCCATGGATTTAATCAACCCTTTATATGAGAGTTCTCTCTACAAGCATTACATTCGACCTGCATGGGAAGTTGTAAGCGAGGAGTTTGAGGAGATCGCACCGATCGAACAGGGGCGGTGGCATTTTCGCTCAATCATCGTCCTCGTCGGCATCGGGTGCAGCATCTCAGCCCTGGTCCTTTCCCTGTTTGAATCAAGCTCCCTTCTGACTATTTTTTCCCTCGCTGCCACAGCCATTCTCTGCTTTGCTCTCTACTATGTGAGCCGCTATGAAGAACAAAAGAAAATGATCGAGCTTCTCTCCGAATTCGAAGAAGAGGTCGAATCTCTAAGTCAAGAAAATGATCGGTTAAAGACCACCTCTCGTGAACTAGAAGAGACTCGAGACTCCCTTCAATCCGAAGTGGATAGGCTAAAAGCTACTGAAAGTGAGCTCAGAATTTCGCTTTCGTTATCGAGTGAAAATCTGACAGCAATTCAAGCCACCAACAGACAACTCGATGAAACTTTAGCGGCAACAAGGCTCGCTCTGGGAGAAGCCCGGACTGAGCATGAAGCCTATCGAAAAGCACACGAGGCCGCACAAGAGGTGATCCAAGCCAATCTTAACATCATCAGAGGGTTGGAGGCTGATGTGCGCCTCAAACAAGAACAACTCACCAACATCGTCGCGAGGGTAAGCGCGCATGAGGAGCGCCTGGCAAGACTTCCGGATGAGATCACTCGTCTTGAAAAAGTACGTGCCGGCATAGAGGAAGAAGTAGCCAATTTGAGGCGTGAGGTCAATCGCCTCAAGACGAAAATTGATTTAAATGAGGTGAGTCAGGCATAATTGGCGCTCACAAAGGAGAGCCCATGGGTCAGGTTGATGCCACTAACATCAAAAAAGGGATGAAGATCGAAATCGATAACGCCCCCTTCAACGTCATTCAAGCCGATTATGTCAAACCAGGAAAGGGTCAGGCATTTACCCGTGTGAAAATCAAGAACTTGAAAAGTGGCCAATGTCTCGAAAAGACCTTCAAATCGAATGAAAAGATCGACCTTGCCGACGTCGAAGAGACGGCGATGAGGATGCTTTACAAAGATGCTGACGGTTCTGCTGTCTTCATGGATGACAATACCTTTGAGCAAGTGACCATCGCCCCCCTACTTTTTGGGGACGAGATCGATAAGTGGCTCAAGGAAGAGCTTGTCTACATGATTGTCTTTTACAAGGGCGAGCCGGTTGACCTAATTCCCCCAAACATCATCGAGCTGACCATTACCGAGACAGCCCCTGGAGATCGCGGAAATACCGCCTCTGGACGTGTGCTCAAACCCGCTACCTGCGATACGGGAGCTGTAGTGCAAGTGCCCATTTTCGTCGGTGAAGGAGAAAAGATCCGTGTTGATACAAGAACCGGTGAATACATCAGCCGTGTCTAGCACTAGATCCAGGCTATTAAAACGAAGTCATGCCCTCCAAATGGTGCGCCAGTTCTTCCATGAACGGGGAGTCATTGAAGCTGACGTTCCAGCCCTTTCCCCCTACGCTTCTGTCGATGCTTACATCGATTTGATCGAAACCAAAGAGGGTGGCTTTCTCCATTCATCCCCCGAATATGCTTTAAAGAGATTGATTTGTGCGGGAGCAGGCGACATTTACTACTTGGGACATGCCTTTCGCAAGGAAGAAAAAAGTCCCATCCACAACTCTGAATTCACCATGATCGAATGGTATAGGCTAAATACCGATGAAGAGAGCTTCCTTCAAGAAGTCATCGAACTGATCTCCCTCTTTTTAGGGCCCATTCGTGTTGAAAAGCTCGATTTTGAAGAGGCCTACCTTCGCTTTGCCGAACCGATCGGGGCTGAGGTCGATACCTCGACCTGGACTAAAGATGACTGCTTCTATTACCAATGGGCAAAATCTGTTGAGCCCAAGTTAGGAAGGGGATGCCTCACTCTACTCACAAATTTCCCCAAGGAACATGCGGTTTTAGCAAAGACTCATTTGGTCAATGACGAAGAAAAAGCACGTCGTTATGAAATTTATTATGAAGGGATCGAACTTGGCAATGGATTTGATGAACTCTCTGACCCTGTTGAACACCGGCGTCGGTTTATCGAAGCCAATGAGATTCGCCGTTCCCAGGGAAAATCGGCCTACCCGATCGATGAACTTTTTCTCCAGGCCCTCCACGAGGGAAGCCTGCCGAACCAGACGTTCGGGATTGCTGTGGGTTTTGATCGTCTTTTGATGCTTGGGCAGAAAAAAGGCGAGCTCAAAGATGTGCTCGCCTTACTTTAATTAGACCGCAGTACCATTTGTTCCAGTTGTCACAGACGCGCTGCTGGATGTCCAGAAATAGGCCAGCACAATGACCGCAACTCCAGCTGCTAAAGTCGTTAGCGAAAGAGCCTCTCTCCGTGAAAGAGCTAGCGCTCTTGTCACGAGCTGTTGGCCCAAAACTTGCCCTCTTACTATAAGTTCTTGCTTTAGCGTGCGTGTAGGAGCATGTTCTAGGATCAACCTTCTTAGGAATTCCTGGCCCTGTGCACTATTCTCAACAAGAAGATGGTCTTTACAAAACTGTTCAATTCGACCACTGACATCTCTGTCAAAATAAGAAAGAGGCTGAAGCATCCCGGCTTCTACTTCAACTACCTGAACCCGTGAAAGTAAACTTGCAGGAAGCTCTTGGCCCCTATTCAAAATAATTTCAACCGATACGCTATTGACGTGATCAACTTCATCTAAAGGAAACTGTCTCTCCAGACATTCAAGAGGAGCACCAACACCTATCCTCGTCAAAAGGCTTGTAGGTAACCGTTCCCCAATCATTTTCAGCTGCCACCACCCCTAACGCACCCATAAAGTCTTTTGCAGCTTCAACCTGGTCTTTTCCCTTATTGGCAAATGCTTGAGCAGGTGTTTCTCTAAGAAATTTTCCATCTCTAGCTAAAATGAGGTGGCAGCTTCGGTCCGGCTTAACTAATAGGATAGGAAAAGCTAGAACTATGTCAACTTTAAAACCCGGTTGGCTACTTATTCTCCTTCAAGAGTTGATTAGACAGGTAAGATACAAGCTGAAAGACGAAGCCAAGGGCCTTCCCCTTGGCGAGTCAGGAAGCGCAGT
>JAJZEO010000046.1 GCA_021847505.1 bacterium | reverse complement strand
CTTGCTGAAATCATCGATGTCCCCTTTGCTATTGTCGACGCTACGACACTCACTGAAGCTGGTTACGTAGGTGAGGATGTTGAGAACATCATCCTACGTCTTCTACAAAATGCTGATTATGACCTATCGAGAACCGAGCAAGGAATCATCTACGTCGATGAGATTGATAAAATCTCTAAGACCACCTCGAACGTCTCGATCACACGCGATGTCTCTGGAGAAGGGGTCCAGCAAGCCCTCCTAAAAATCGTAGAGGGGACCATTGCCAACGTACCTCCAAAAGGAGGGAGAAAGCATCCCAACCAAGAATACATCAAGGTAAATACCGAAAACATCCTCTTTATCGTAGGAGGAGCGTTTGTCCACCTTCCCGGGATCATCTCAAAGAGGCTGGGAAAAGGGGCCATTGGTTTTGACGAATCCTCTACTCAACACCACTTTGACCTCAATGAAATGAATTATCTTCTCTCTAAAGTGGAAACTGAAGACCTCATCAAGTACGGCTTGATCCCAGAATTTGTGGGCCGTTTCAATTCGATTGCCAACTGCAACGAACTATCGGTACAAGATTTGATCGAAATTCTCAGCAAGCCCAAAAATGCCATCATACGGCAATATAAGGCCCTCTTTGCGGAAGATGGCGTTGAACTTTACTTTACAGACGATGCTCTAGAAGTGATGGCCATTAAAGCCAAAGAAGCGGGGACAGGAGCCCGAGCCTTAAGAATGATTGCAGAAAACCTTTTGATTGATCTTATGTACGAGGTCCCTTCGGATCCTGAAATTTCTGAGATCATCATCGACAAGGATTGCGTCAATGGAACTCGGCTTCCCACGATCCACCGAGCCCCCCGAGCAGAAACCTCTTAAGCGCAACTGCCGCTCTTAAGAGACCGTCTCTAAGCCAACTGGGCCTTCAAAGCCGTTTTAGCCTTGTCGATAACCCTTGCTGTCGAAGGTGCCGCAGCTCCCCGACGAACTTTAACCGTTGCTTGTTGTTTGAATTCATCGACCTTTTCTTTGGCAGCTTCCATAGCAGCATTCAAATGATCTCTGACCTCATCCTCTAACTGGGAAAAGAGGCCCAATGATTGATAGTCATCCGTAGGATCTTGTTCTAAAAGGCGATCAAAGAGTGTTTCCTCGATACCCAAAGAAAGCTCACTTTCCCGTTTGTTAATTTGGCAAAGTTGGATATAACTAGCCCGATCCCCTTTCTTAAATACCTCTTTGGCTCCAATAGAAAATGCGAGATCCCCAACCAGTTTTTCAATCCGCTCCTTATTCTCTTTTGACTCCCCTTTAAACCATCGTTTTGCTCTTTCAGTTTTGCTTCTTCCCGTATCGATCAATTCGTAGTGAGCCTTAACCTGTCCTTGTAACGTTTCAGCTCTTATAAAAATATTAGGTTGTGTAAGATCGGCTTTATAAGTTTTTGAAACGAATAAGGGGTTCATGTGCATGTCATGAACACGTCCTAGAAGAACTTCTATCTGAGCTATCTTCCTAGCAGTCTCTCTCGATTGTGGAGTCTCAGCTCCCCCTGTAGCCGCTAATTGCTGCCTTGATCTCTCTCTCAACTCGGCAAGTTTTGTTTCGAGGGCTTCCATTAAATGCTTATGATAAATCAATGCCGCTCCGACATCCTTAACCACATCCCTGGCTTCTCTTACGCCCGGGTTTCCCTCAACTTTTGCATATTCTCTATCGATGTAGTCTGCAAAAGCTAACTCCCATTTTTGGTCCTCTTTTTCTTTGGGCTGGGTCAATCCCCCCGCAAACAAGGCCCTATCATATTCATTGAAATTACGACTTAAGTTAGTTTTTCCTACAGAACCCAAACATCCAGGTACCACAAGATGCATAGAGGCTAATTCAATCCCCGTTGCAGGATTTGCTGTCATCACAATTTCTCTATGCGCCGTTTCAAGGGTTGTTCTTCGAGCTTCGTCCAAGTCGTCATCATTGATGTAATCATAGACACCCTTGATGTCGGTGCCTTTAATCCACCACTGAGCAATCTGTCTATTATGATTGAAAACCATTCTGAAATCTTGAAAATCATGAGCACCCCGAACAATCTCATTCTTTTCAACAAGACGGTCATAAACTGTTGTAAGCATTCTCTGAAATGCCCGGTCTACTTCAACGATCACCCGATCATGCTTTTCAGCAAACTTAAACTCTTGTTTAAAACCAGAGCTTCCATAGGTCATATGCGTCCGCTCTCTGGCAACACTCACATCCCTGGCAGCTTGATCAACTCTTGCAGCCGCACCTCTCGGAGCATGAGAAGAGCCGTCATCCCCATCATCATCAACAAGACTGAGATCACTCACTGAGATGACCTCTACTTCTTCTTGGGGGGGACCTACGAAAACTCTAGCTGTAGCAGCGGCGGCATCCATAATTTAAACCTTAATTAAAATCATTATTTTTATAATTATAACACAAAAGGGCCCTTTACCACAGGGTAAAAGGCCCTCAACAATTATCCCCGAACGTCAGCAGCAACAAGCTCTCTGATTGTCTGAAGAACTTGACCTACGTTACCCTGAGCACCTTCTCTCTGGTCTGTAGTCGCCTTTTGAGCACTTGACCAGACAGTAGATTCTCCCTGAGTCTCTTGGATAATCGCTTGCTCGGCACCCTGAGCTTCTTTCTGTTTAGCTTGAGCAGCCTTTGATCCAGAATCAACAGATCCAGAGATCATCTGAGTTCCCGTGTTGATAAACTGAGAAACTTGTGACCATTTTTGATAAGAAGCATTGAGGGTCTCTCTAGCATCATCCCTAGACTTTGCAAAGTTCTCTGCTATCTTTTTCCGATCCTCAGATCCAGGTTCAGCTGATTTAATCACATCAGCAACTTTGTATTCAGCAGATGTTCCATTCTCAAGGTTCAGTTTCATGACTGCCTTTCCAAGATCCCCTTCTGAGAATCTTTCAGGACCAAAACCACCGTTCACTAACTGCTCACGAAGAAGCTTCATATGCCGTTCTTTTTCTGGGCTAGCTTGTTCATGAGGGCTCTCTTCACCGTGTCCTGCGTTTGTTGTATTCAAATCAGTGTGCGTTTGAATCTTGTTAAAGCTTTCCATTTGCTCTTCAGCCAATTTAGCTTTTGCTGCAGGCTCTTCTGATCCTCTTTTTGTTACAAATCCAGCCCCGATTGAAATACCACTCATCGTAGCTGAAGCGATCTGGGATCCCATTTGAAGCATAAGCTCTTGAGACTGTGAATCGTATAGGTCAACCTGAGCTTGAGCTGCTGCAGTATAAACAGCGGTTTGCGCAGCAATCGTTTGTTGGTTTAACAGAGCCATTTCATTTCTGACTTCCTGGTTCAGCTTTAAAAGCTCAATCAAAAAGGCAATCGAAATCGCACCGGCGCCGCTTATATACCCTCTTGTACCTGGGTCTCTCGGCTCCGAAGAGGCTGCAGGAGCCGTGCTTCGAATGTTACTTGGATCTTGAATTTGTGGAGCTGTCATAAATTTTTCCCCTAATAGTTTAATTTATTTTAATTAAGTTTTAAGCACCCATCAAGGCTCTGAATACTGCATCCCCTTCGAGGCCTGCACCATCAGCTATACTATCCTTTGTATCACCGTCCGATTTGACCATTTGCGCTGTCTCTTTATTCAAACTCTTCTGTGTTGCTTGTAAGATATCGACCATACCATTAGTTCTTGAGATGCTAGCAGTGAGCTCTCCAATCTCTTTCATCAAATCAGCCGCTTCATGGAGATACTCGGCATTCCTTGAAGAAGTATAAGCATCATAACCTGAATTTAGCATTTGCATCCCTGCGTAGAAGCTAAGAATATACTTAGCATTCTTTGCAAACATTGCAGCTATTTTTTCAGGCATTAATGACGCATTTACACCAGCTTGAGCTTCCTTTGTTGCAGCACCACCAGCCACCAGAGCGGCAATCATCGTGATAATTTCCGCTATAATGTCTATAGCCACCATCAACTTCATATGGTCTTTGCACCATTCTGGGTCTGTCTCCATGGCTGTCATCCAAACGTTGGTGCTTCCTACTGCAGAAAGACCTTCAAAAACAGAGACTTTTGTTGCCAAACTTGAATTCCATTTAAGTTTTGAAAGCATTGAAGCCTCTTCGGCACCATCTTCAGCAGCCCCTTCACCAGCCTGGAAACCACCCGCTCCGAAAGAAAGGATCACTACAGCAACGACAACGATGATCTGTGCAACTAAGTTACCCACAGCATCCGCCTTCTGTTGAGCAAGAGCCTTCGCCTCAGAATCAGATTTTCCTTCCGCTTTATATTCTTTATAGTATTTATCATAAACGTCAGCTGAAATCTTATCTGCAATCGCCTTGACTGTCATATTCATCAAAGGAGTTGACATGAAGACTCCAATTAAAGCTGCAGCAATAGCGGCACCCACACCAGCAGTCACAGCAGCGACAATCACAGCCACAACTGCCATGATTGCTTTGATGAGCCATCCAAGCCAACCACCATCATCATCAGCCTTTTTCTGAAGTTCGATTTCCTCATCGATTTTCTTAAGATTCTCAACAGCTCGTTGAACAGCAGCATCAATCTTTGCCTGATCAATGGCCATTGTAAATTCAGTTTGCTGCGCTTGGGCCTGAGTTAACGCACCCTGGAGTAGCTGAAGAGACATCATCGCATTAGCTAAAATATCCCTAAGGTTAGCCTCATGCTGTTTCACTTTATGTGTTGCATCTGAATAATAGGCTGCACTTCCACCACTAGCGGAATTACTTGGATTGATGATGATATTCATTGTCTTTGCCGCTTCATCCGCCCCAATTTTCCCTTCTGCTAACTTGTTTGTCAAAGTAGTTAGCTGTGCTAAAGCACCGGCTAACTTTTCTGAAGACAAGTTCATTAAATTCTTGAGGGCACCCGCATTAAGAAGTGCTTCTGCCAAAGATTTAGCCGCACCACCACCTGATAGGGCATAAGTCGAAACCATTGTATAAACAGCTGAAATAATGCTTTGACCCTTTCCATTATCCTGTTTTAGTAATTCTTCAAATTCTTCCTCGAGAAGATCCATCGCATCATCCACATCACTGATTTTCTCTTTATCAAATAGTTGCCCAAGAGCCTCAGCGAGTTTTTCACCTTTATTAGGATCGGTGCTCTTTGCATATCCAGCCTGGAACAATTCGAAGCATTTATCGGCCACCTTAAGCTTACCCATTACCTCTTCACCAGATTGTTTCATCAACGGAGCAAACGCTTTAATCGCACCCATTAAATCTTTAGGATGCTTTTGAACATACAATTGTAGAGCAGGCATTACGACAGCAAGAATCTTTCCAAGGGCTGTAGCATCACCTTTGTAAAAGTCAGAAACGTACCCTTGCATAGTTGACATGGTTTTTCCGTCAACCTTACCATCCTCCATCCCACTTAATAGAGAAGAAATAAGGCCTAATAATTGCTTTTCGCTGTCCGTTAGATCTTCTTTACTTTTTTCAGATTGCTGCTCATTAAGGATCTCGAAAAGTTGTTCGATCTCAGCAAGAGATATAGCACTAGCTGCCCCTTTAACTGGGTCCTTTTGCTTTGAAGAAGAAGCTCCATTTCTAACGGCTAAAGAATCTTGAATTCTTACTGAATCTGCCATATACACACCTTAAGTTATAAGTTCTAATTCCTAAACTCTACCTCATCGCCCTTTAGGGGCTTGAAGAAGATAGAGTCCATTTCCCCTTACATTCTATTATACAAGAATTTACATATTTTTTCAAGCCTTAATTAATCTCATAATTATATAACAAACTTATAATCAGCCGTTTATGTATAAAGTATTTATTTATAATTGTTTAAGGAAATAAAAAATCCGAGCCTATTGGCTCGGAAAAAAACCCCATTCTATCAGAGACCTGAGGAGGCAGTAGGTCTCCGATAGAGGGTAATTTAAGTGAGGCTATAGTTTAGTTACCCCACCCTTGTAATAGAGATGTGACTCCACTCTGGTTATCTGTCACTGCACTAGCCGAATCCATCGCATTAGCAGCCTGTCTAGTTAAGTCAGAAACCCCGGTAGACATCGTCTGAGAAACAGTGTTAAACCCGTCATTGGTGTTGGTTACCTTCGTTGAGTCCTCACCATACTTAGAAGAGGCTTTTTGAGTAGCTGTATCGTCTCCTGCACTTTGTACTGCTTGCATATCAGCATCAAGCAGCGCGTTACCTGCTAATACGTTTTGATAAGAAATCTGTGCAGTTGATTCACCGGCTGCCGCTGTCGCTCCCTGTAGGTTATAGACTGATTCAGCATTTTGTTCGTTACACTGAAGCAAAAAGTAGATCGGATCGACTTCACTATTTAATGCTGCCATAGCTTGAGCGATAGCATCTGGATCAACTACTGTTGTTGCTGTTGTCATAATATTTATCCTTTATTAATTAAATTTATTAGTTTGTTCTCTGAAGCTGAACTAGATAAGCGTTCATCTTCTTAAGCATCTGCAAATAGTTGTTATAAGCCGTATCCTCAGACTGAAGTGTTTTAGAGTCAGTTTTTGCTAGCGTTGACATCACCTGAGACGCACCAGTAAGCTGCTGGTTAAGCGTAGTCATCTGCGAAGAAACGGTATCCACAAACTGAGGGTTACCCTGACGCTGTACAGGAGGCTTTACGGTACTATCTGTATACGGCTGAGAAATCAAATACATCGCACCTAAAATGTCCCCGCTATTCAGAAGAGCCTGAATTTTAGCCTTCTGGTCAGCAGTTATGCTTGTATTGTTATTCAACCAATTTTGCATTGTTTGTGGCATTCCCTCAATCGTGCTAATAATCTGCGTAACGTCATTATATAAGGTTTTTGAAATCTGACCTGTCTTTTCTAAGTTTTGAATATCTTCCAAAATACTCCCTGCAATAGGTTTGTCTGGGTGACTAGGATCCAGACCTAATAAGTTGACCAAATCTTGCCAGTCAGATGCGCCTGTATGGCCCCCTGAAAGAGCTCGTTGGATCATTGACCAAACTACTGAGTCTTTACCTTGGTCACCTGTCAACATAGACTGGTTTTGACCGTCTTGCCCTACCCTTTCACCACCAAAACCTTGCATCAAATACATAAGTGTACTTGTCATAAACTCAGATACGTGACCACCCTTCTCAATGATGTCTTTCATCTGTCCAAGCATCTCTTCGATAGCTTTTTTCATTGAATCAGGGTCATAACCTACCTGACCATTCATAGCCCCCACATAATATGAGTTAGCTAGATCATCATCACCATCTGTTACTGTTGTTGGAGTTATACTTGTCATTTTTTCCCCCTCTTGGGCTCAGAGCCCATTGTTCCTTACCATTTATTATAAATGATTTGAATTTAAAAGGCAAGTATTATAATTTAATCTAAACTTATAACTATCTCATAATCAGACACTTGAATGTTAATAATTTGTTAAGAATTTATTTTAAAATAGATGGGAATGGGGGAAAATGGCTACGATTTAATCCATTTTCGCTTAATTTTATTGTACTTTCTAACCAAGGTTCCCCCCTTCCCTTCCTTTTCAGCTTTAATGGCCTTTACGTTCTCTATAAAGGCCCTTTTCTGCATCCTCATAACCTGAATGATATCCTTCATATGAGGGGGGTAGTTTTCCATGAGCTCGTCTAACTCTTTTATTTGGGACTGGTCAATCCCTACCTTATTATAGGTCGCTTTAGTGCTTTTAGATAAGGTTTCTTGGAATTTGGCAAAACTTGTAACAATTTGATCCTTTTCTTTAAGATCCTTTGCCTCTTCTAGTTGCATGTTAAGCTTCTTATAGACAAGCCACCAATGATAACAAAGCTGCCAAATATTCGATTCTTTTTCATTAAGGCTAAATTCAATACAATTAGCTAGTTGTTTATATTCAGCTTCTAACTCGCTGAGCACCTGCTCGATAGGCTTTTTCTCAATCAAGAGATCCTCCTAACTCTTAGGTTTTAGTCCTTTGAGCATTTTATTTTTTCTCTTCTTTTCTTGCTCCTTTCCGGTAACTCCTAAGGTCTTTTCAATTTCAGGAAGGACTTGTCGATTTACCCGTTCGATCTGATCGTGGACTTCATGTATTTTCTGGGATGCTTCGCTTTTATCCTCTTTGAGGATTCTCTCGATGTCTTTGGGATAGACATCATATTTTTCCATCAAATGCATTAAGGAATCCCCCATAGTCGCCTTCACTTCCCCAAATAACTCAATCGCAGAAAGTTTCGCTTCTTTGTTGTCCCCTTTCATGACCTGCTTGAACGAATCCACTAAATTGAGCATAAGCTCTGCGAACTCCTCAAACTGCTTAAAGTCTTTAGGGTCTTTATCCATCTTATTCCTAGGATTTTAACCAATCAGATTTGCGGGTAGTCGATTTTTTAGAGTTTTTTTGTTTAAGAAATTTCTGTCTTTCTTCTTTCCTTACGCTCAGTAACTTATTCTGCTCTTCTTTTTCCATTGAGATTTGTTTTTGGGCGTTTTGGAGATATTCCCATTGTTGGGGGGAAAAGTTGGAGGGGTCTTTTGCCAATTGCTTGATATCTTCGGGGGTCAGTCCTAATTGCTCCTGACTCCGTTTATTTTCCTTTTGAAGCTTTTCTCTTAAGGCATCCATTTTCTTTTTCATGACTACCCTCTCAGCCTCAGTGCCTTCCTTGAGAACATGTTTATATTTCTCAAAAAAGAGCATCGACTCTTGAAAGATGAGGTCTAGCTTTTTATCCTTTTCTTCACTAGACTCATCGAAGAACTTCATCAATCTTTCATAATCGTCTTCCATATAACTTGAAGAATCTTAGATTGAATTATTAATTGCAAGGGGATATACGAAGGGTATATATGTTGGGATCGATACTTGCTGATTTTGAGAAGTTTTTGGGGATCAAGGCAACTCCCGGATCGGGCAGTTACTCAGGATACTTTCACTTAAAGATTTCCGATAGAGAAGAGGCTTGGGTTAAGGATTGCAATCCCGGGGTACTCTTTCGCACCATATTGGCCCCTATATCATCTAAACCTTCCATGGAAAATTTCTACATTTACTTAATGAAGGCCAACTTTTTGGGCCAAGGAACAGGGGGAGGAATAATAAGTTTAGATCCTAACGAGAAATTCTTGACACTCTCCCTACATATCCCTTATGAGGTGAACTACAGACAAGTGAGAGACCGATTTGAGGATTTCTTAAATTATGTTGACTTCCTTAGAGAAGAAATTAAGACCTTTGAGGCTGGACAACATTAATGTAAATCCTTATGATGGCTCAGATAACTACTACTTCGCTTCTCTCAAAAGAAACAAAGTAGTAAAGGGAAAAAATTGGGCGCATTTTTAATCTGTGAGGATGGACCAGCTTCTGGGAGCATCGTCAATTTTATTGACGGCGATGAGTGGGTGCTCGGACGTGATCCTAATGATTGTTTCTTTGTCATAGAAGATCCTATGGTTTCGAGACGTCATGGTGTCATCAGGCTCGAGGGTGATGCTTACACGATTGAGAATCTTAGTGAAGTCAATCCTCTCTTGTTAAATGATGAGTCGTTTGAAGGGGTCCTTGAACTTAAAGAAGATGATATCCTTCAAATTGGGAATAGTTATTTTCGTTTTACTCATGAAAATCCTCAAGAAAAGCAGCACGAAGAAAAAAGGCTTTCTCCCCATTTAAAAGCTTCTGAATCACCCGCCTCTTCTCATTTATCAAAACTCCCCTTCATTTCACCTTCCCCAAATAGGTTTATGATTAAGGTCATTTCTGGACCCAATCAAGGGGCTGAATTTGGAATGAATATGGGGGAGAGTTTTGTTATTGGTAAAGACCCTTCTTCTTGCGATATCGTTTTTCAAGATTTGTCAGTTTCTCGCCAACACGCCCGAATTTCTATCAATGATAAGGGTGAGATTGCTATTGAGGATTTAGAGAGTCGCAATGGAATTTTAGTTAATGGCTCAAGAGTTGAGGGTTCTTCTTCCTTGACAGCCCAAGATCTTATTTCACTAGGCACCACTTCTTTTCTTGTAATCGATCGAGAAGGCGCTCAAGAGACCATCTTTTCCCCACCTTCTCCTTCGGTCATTGAGAGAGACTTAGAAAAAATAGGTCATCCCTTAGATGCAGATACTCCCCTTGAAGATTACCTCGTACCCGAAGACCATCGCGCTCCAAAGACTTGGAAAGAAACCTTTATTCCGAATAGGCACTTGTTTATAGCCTCACTTTTTTCTTTCGTGATTTTCGTGGGCATCGTCAGTCTTCTGGCCCTTTTTCGTTCGCAGACCGTGATGGTCGATATGCGGGATGAAACAAAGGAAATTAGACATGTGGTCGACAATTTCAACAATATTCAGTTTTCTTACAATCCCGCACAAGGTCAACTTTTCCTCATCGGCCATGTTATGACAGATGTTGAGCATGCGGAGCTCCTGTATTTGATTAAATCGCTTAGTTTTGTCAAAATGATTGAAGATAATGTCGTTGTGGATGAGGGAGTTTGGCAAAGCATGAATGCTTTGCTCATCACAAATCCGAATTGGAGGGGGGTCATGATCTCTTCCACTTCA
>JAJZEO010000115.1 GCA_021847505.1 bacterium | reverse complement strand
ATGAGAACACTGGATACACAGTAAATAACTTGGGTGATGAAGTTTATGCCATCAATCTATCAGATGGTAGCTCTCAAGTTTTTGCTACCATTCCAGGAACAAATTTAGCAGGAATAACACTGTTCTTACTATCAGACCCTACACCAATTTCCCCTTCTCTACAGATACCCACTACCGGATTGGCAGGCAATAGCTTACGACTGGCAAATTACTTGAATGATCCTGCTCCAAATTTTGTGTTATCTAGCTTTTTGGGACTCACGACAACTGAACTTACCCAAGCTCTCATCGCTACATCTCCTGCACGAAATGCCTGTATAACTTATGCTTCTCAAAATGGTTACCTTGCATTCAGCCACCTTCTTGCTGATCATGTGAGACAAAAACGTTTTCACTATTCTCAAAATATAGGGAGTTTGGATTGCAAACCATCCGGTCCTTCGACAATTTGGGCCAGCCCTTTTGGGGGATACACACATCTTCAGTCCCAAAATCAAACCCCTGCTTTTGGTATGAGCTTTGGTGGTGCCACTGTAGGATTTGATTTTAACGGAATCAATCACAATCTGCTCGGATGTTCAGCAACTTATGCTTACACAGATGTTCAAGAAGGTAATCAGACTGGCAGTGGCGATGTCAATCAAGGCTGGCTAACTTTCTATGGAACTGCTAGCGCAAAACTATGGTATGCTGACTTTGAGCTCTCAGGGGGTTACTATCATGGTGAGAGCCTACGAAACATTGTTTTTTCAGAAGTCAATGAAACTACAAAGTGTCATCCTCAAGGATGGCAGTTCGCCCCACATCTAGAGATCGGTTATGATGGGTTTGCACAAAATGGATGCTCTTCAAGTCTTGCAGGTCTGGAACCATTTTTACTCCTTGATTGGGTTGCAAATTGGGAGGCCAGTTTAACGGAAAAAGGGGGCGAAGGCTTAAACATGGGGCAAGAAAGTCGTTTTTGTTCCCTATTCGATGGAGAGTTTGGCTTTCGCGTCCATGAAAAAGTTGAGGTAAACAACGGACAATTTGTATTTCGTGAAAAGTTCGCCTACTCGTGCCAAAAAGCCTTTAATACAGGCTCTATCCAAGCTTATTTACTTGGATCGACTTCCCCTGACTACTTCACTATAAAGACTCTTAACGAATGGCTGAATTTAGGTGTCATTGAATTAGCTATGCTTTATCAAGGCAAAACCCCAACTTCTCCCTACTTTGATTTTCGCTATGAAGGGGAATTTGGTTCTGGTTATCAATTTCATCAAGGAGTCGTTGAAATCGGAAAGAACTTTTAGGTCGACTGCATGCAGGAAACGTGTTATGGTCGAACTATTTTAAGAGGTTTTTCTTTGCGCCTGATTTATCTTTCTTGTCTTTTTTGCGCACTCAATGGGTTTGTTTGGTCAGATTCATCCGATGAAACTGCGGACGAATCTATGGAGTGGATGCCAAATGTGTCTACTAGACTTGATCCCGCCTCAACAAAGGTGAATATTTCTGCTGATTTACTCGTTTGGATGGCACAAGAAGCGGGAGCCGATTGTTGGGCAGAGGTGATCACTTCAATTGGCTCTGCGAGCACAAATGCACTAGAATCAACAAATTTTGGGTGGGATCCTGGCTTCAGAGTTGGAATTGGTTATGAAATGCTTCATGACCAGTGGGATACACAGGCTTTTTACACTTGGTTTTATACGCAAGGCACCGCCTCAGTGACGAGCACGCCTGGTTCAGTCCATTCCACATTTTTGGGCAATTTCTATGTAAACAACACAACAGGAACGGGCATCAGCGGCCCTGCATACCAGAGTGGAAATATTCGTTGGAACATCCATTTTAACATCTTTGATGCTGAGCTAGGTCGTCAATTTGAAGTGGGTCATTTTTTATCCATGCGTCCTTACACTGGACTAAAGGGAGGATGGATCAACCAATCTCTCTACTCGAACTGGATCAATCCAAACCTTTCCGGTAGCCAGTTCTATGCAAAAGCCACTGAAAATATTACCAATAACTTCTCTGGCGTAGGCCCACTGCTGGGAGTCAACACAAGATGGTCTCTCTACACCAATTGTGGCAACTCCTTTAGTTTATTTTCTAATTTGTGTGGAGCCATTTTATGGGGCCATTGGTCTCTAAGCGACGTCTTTCAAAACACGATTGGACAGCAAATTACGGTCACGCCAGAAAACTTCAATGGCGGGGCCTCCATGTTTAGGACCTTTATGGGGTTAGAGTGGGATGCCCGCTTCAGAGACAACAGGTCTCTTTTTACCATGAAACTGGGTTACGAAATGCAATTTTGGTTAGATCAATTACAATTTTATTCGTTCATTGGAGGCAGATTAGTCGATCTATTAACCTTGCAGGGGGGCACGCTTGCGTTTAGCTTCGATTTTTAGAAATCACGTTATTCTCATTGCCATGAGCCTGTCGCTAGGGCTTCCTTTGTTTTGTGCTCAGCAAGATCAACCGAATGGTTTGCCCAACATTTCCGCAAAACCCACTAGCGGCTTGGTTGTTTCAGCCGACTTTCTTGCTTGGTATGCTTCCGAGGAGGTAGCTTCTATCTGGGCAGATGTCATCAACATTGGGAACAATACGAGCTCATGGGGAGCCCCAGGATTTGATTTCGTATGGGACTATGGATTTCGCGTAGGTGTCGGCTATGATCTTGGCTACGATGGCTGGGATACCTTATTTTCTTGGACATGGTTTCAGACAAGCGCTAACCATAGTCTCTCTTCAACTCCTAGCTCTTCCCTTCACTTTGAATTCGATGCAGGATTTTTAAGTGGAGACACCCCTGACAGTATGAATGCCAGTTGGAGTTTACTCTATGATATGTTCGACTGGAGTTTGGGTAGAAGTTATTGGATTAGTCGTGGCTTATCTGTTCGGCCGTTTTTTGGTGCCCAGGGTGGATGGATCCATCAATCGATCAAAGCTCATTATCAAGATTTGACTGTTAACTCTGTAAAGACGCAAGAATCAGGCCAAGAACAGTTAAAAAACAACTTTTGGGGAATAGGGACATTAGGAGGAATCAACACAAAGTGGAAAGTTTATGACTTTGGCTCCCATTATTTTGACTTCGTCGGCGATTTTTCCCTTGCTACAATGTGGGGAAACTGGACTTGCAGTGACTTCTATCAATCAACCCTCCCTAAAACATATACCGTAAGTATGAAAGATTCGGCTCTTGGCGCTTTAATGTGCAAAGGCCTCGTTGGGATTGGTTGGGATGTCGATATCTCAAAAGGAAAGTCCCATTTTTCTGCAAAACTTGGGTATGAAATGCAAATTTGGCTGAATCAACTTCGCATCGCAACCTTTCAACTTCAACGTTTGCACCACGATCTAACTCTACAAGGAGTCACGCTCAATTGTCAGTACGATTTTTAATCTCCTCCCTTGTTCTATCTTCAGCAATCGCTCTCCAAGCTGACTATTCGAATAATGGTCTAGCTAACTTAGCCGTTCGTCCTAAAACTCAAGATGGCACTTTTCGTGTATTTGGTGACGCGCTTTACTACCATACTAGCGAAATCTTTGATTGGGCCTATACGCGCTCAGGAAATTCAACCACATTTGAAACTGATTACAAGATTCTGGATTTTAATTGGGCTCCCGGCTTCTCAGTGGGCTTGGGATACAATATGGTCCATGATAACTGGGATACTCAATTGCAATATACCTGGTTTCAATCTAATGCAACAGGGGCGGCAAGCGGAGTTGTCATAGCTGGTTTTCTAGCCGCTAGACTCTCCCTATTAGAACCATTTACTACAGGTAATGCCGCTTTACATCTCGACTACAACATGTTTGACTGGGACCTAGGACGAAGCTTTTTTGTTAGCGAATTTCTATCACTCAGACCGACCATAGGCCTAAAAGGAGGTTGGATCAACCAAAACCTCAATACAACTTGGACAATCCCCGACTTTTTTTTCACTACATTTCTCTTATCCGCTACAGAAAATCTAAAGCAGCGTTTTCAATGTGGGGGCCCCAAAGGAGGTTTTACCGCCAATTGGATCCTGGCGAATTTTCAACAACACTTCTTTAGCATTGTCAGTCATGCAGAAGCTGGTTTTCTCTGGGGACATTGGTCTATCCAAGATCAATATACGGATAACCTAAGCACCGATATTGCTGTGATCACTACCGATCGTAATTTTGGAGCCTTCGTGCTTCAGGGATTTTTAGGACTAGGTTGGGACTGCAACTTTAATGACAACCGCTTTCACGTTCAGGCAAAGATTGGCTATCAGATCGAAGACTGGCTCAATCAACTCCAAATTTATACCAACATTTCAGGTTCGCAAAATAACGACCTGATCCTCCAAGGATTGAATTTCAGCTTAGGTTTCGATTTTTAACTTCCAATGAAAACACGGCTCGGTCACCTTTTGTGCAATTCTCCAGCCACTTGACGTCTGTATACAATAATCGTTGTACCACAATCCCCATAGCATCACCTCCCCTCCATTTGGCGACAATTCGAGTGGGTTATGACACAAACAACGCACCTGAGCCTTACCTCCCTGGATATTAAATTCAAAGTTAGAAAGGATATGTTGACGGGGAAGATCGCCCAGATTCTCAGCGAGAAAATTCTTAATTTCTTCGGGGTTGCCTACCGGTCCACCGGCTCGGCTATAATCGATCACCGCATCGGGGGTAAAAATTTGATCGAGGAGATCGAACTGTTTTCGATCAATCGCAGTTGCATACTTGGTTAACAAATCGGTGATTTCGACTCGATCCGAGAGCTCTTGTAAACCTAACATTTTTTCTATTCCTCAACTTATTGATTTTTTACAGCTTATTTGGCAAACTCACCTATCATGGCAGTCTTTAAAAAGTTCCTTTTGCTAGCTTTATGCAGCTTTTCCTTATCTCTTCATCCGGGCGGAGAAACACACCTTCTTAGCTATGCCAAGGGCACATTACCTACTTCAGGCATTTTGAAAAAGGTAAAAGGATTTGTTTATGTCGATCTCGACGATGACTATATTCACAGCCTGATCGCTTTTCTTCAAGATGAAGGTTTTCAAGAACCGCCCTATTTTGGAGGTGATGATCTAATCGGCGCCCATATTTCAGTGATTTACCAGGAAGAAACGAAAAAGTACTCACTAAATGACATAGAGGAATGCGGGCAGAAGATTGATTTTGTCTTGAAAGAATGCCGAATCGTCCATCCCCTACGCTGGCAAGAAATCGATGAAGTGTTCTTTATCGTCGTAGAGGCACCGCAGCTCGATCGTATCCGAGAAAAATATGGTCTACCCAAACCCGAATTCAACTACCACATCACGATTGGGGTTAGACCCAAACTCTTACAAGAAGGTTCACAACCTTTCGTAAAAATCTAAAAGCTCTTTCATAGTAATTTTGCTCTGCTTATGGGGAGATCCTGGAAATGAAGCCCAAATTTTATGACACTTGAGTATAGCCTCTTGAATTTTCCCTTTGTGGATATCGTCGAGAGCACCCTGTTCTTTGATCATTTGAACAGCAATGGCGTCTTGACTTGCAGGTGAAAAGTCTTTTAAAGACAATCTTCTCTTATAAGCCCTGTAATAGCGTAGAAGGATTTGATAGCGTCCCGCAGCGGTTGAATAAATCCCCAATCGCCTTACGAACACCCCCTTTCTAGGATGTTCCCGATAATCAGTAAATAAAATGGGCTTTTTCTTTGTCGATCCTATGATGCAATTATACCCCCTATCACCAATGTGGTAGGTGCCTTCAGCATACGCGATAAGGGAGAGAAACTTTTCTAGGCTATCCATTCTTCCCTATTCTACTAGCATACCCCCAAATTCGAATCAAGCCCGGGAATTTTCCCTATAATTTCTTGGAATTTCTCTGGTTGTGCAAGACGGATGTCTTCTAAAAAGGCCTCTTTATCCTGGGCATTCATGTGTGGAAATAATACATTGAGCATTTCGAGCATTTCAGTAGGGGTCATCACTTGATAAGTAGCATGCTCCACTTCTCTTAACTCTTCGTCTGTATAAAGCCTCTGGAGCTCAGGTAGGATTTTTGTCTCTTCCTCATGTAAATGGACAAGGTTATCCCCCACAAATTTGCGGTAAGTCAAATAAAGTCGGTACCCAATCTCGGTCCTCATTTCCTCTTCTCTCTCCTTGCTTAAGAGAACGAAGAGCCCATCAATTACACCAAATGCCTGATCCATCTCTTCATGCTGAGCATGCGCCAACAAATGAACGGCCGATCCCTTTTTTTCAAGCAAGCCGTGAAGCCTTTCTTCCTCATACTCGGCATGACCATGTAGCATTTCAGAAAGTTCTTGCCATTCTTTCAATACCACCTCTGTCTCTTGGCTGTTTCGAAAATCGGTCTTTGCAATCTTCCTTTCAAGATCGTTTAGAGCCGCACTCACATATTTATGTTCACGATAAAATTTGACTCTCATCCCCTACCTCCTCAGCAACTGGAGAAGGGAGTTTATCAAATTCTAGCAATAAGGTCAAAACCTCTGGACCCGCGCATGGCAGTAGGGGGTCTTGCCCACTTTTTGATAATAATCTTGATGGTGATCGTCAGCAGGATAAAAAAGTCTTGCGGGCAGAACCCGAGTAACTACGTTCAAATTTTTACTTTTAAGAAGCTTGATGAGCGCTAGGGTCGTAGCTTCCTGCCTTTTTGTCAGGTAGAAAATCGCTGAAGCATATTGCTCCCCTCTGTCAGGACCTTGGTAGTCCAACTGTGTTGGATCATGGATCTCAAAGAAAGCGCGAGCCAATGTTTCAAAACTGACAATTTTGGGATCAAACACGACCGTCGTTGTTTCAAGATGCCCCGTATCCCCCTCACAAACCTCTTCATAAGTAGGATTGACTAAAGCGCCTCCCATAAATCCTACTTGTGTCTGGATTACCCCTGGCACTTTTTTCAATAAGTACTCAACTCCCCAGAAGCACCCCCCAGCAAAATAGGCCTTTTCATAACCTTGCTCTGTAGTTGCAGAAACAAACCTGAGAGATAGTGAGTTCACACAGTGCCGCACATCTTTATCAGTGAATCCTTCTCCAGAGAACACATGCCCCAGATGACCCTGACACGCAGCACAACGAATCTCTGTGCGACTTCCATTGGGATCGACAGTTCGGGTCACACTTCCTTGAATTTCTTCGTCAAAACTAGGCCAGCCACAACCTGAGGAGAATTTGTTTTCGGAAAGATAGAGGGGGGCATCACAACGTTTGCAAAGGTAGACCCCTTCTCGATTGAAGCGATCGAATGTGCCACTCCCAGGCCTTTCGGTATGGCAGTAGGAAATGATGGCCTCTTCCTCAGAAGAAAGATTGTGGTAGCGAGTTTTCTTCTTCATGATGGCGAATCTGTGTGCTTTTTCCCATAAGAACGATCCCCCGCATCTCCTAAACCAGGAACGATATACCCAAATTGGTTTAGAGTAGGGTCTATTGCGGCAGCGACAATTTTGATTTCAGGATTATGCTTTAAGATACGGTCTACCCCTGGCTGTGCCGCAATGGCTGCGATGACATAGATCTTTTTAGGGTTTTGCCCTTCTACAAGCTTAATCGCCTCCAGCAAAAGATCCCCCTGTCGCGAGCATCGTATCAGCAATGATCACAACTTTATCTGTGATTTCAGGAAGTGCCACATAGGATACATCAGCGATCAGTGTTTTTTCATTGCGAGCCATCGCGATAAATCCTACTTCAGAATCTGGAAACACCTTCTGTACTCCATGATTAAGAGGGATTCCAGCTCGTAAAATTGTCACTAATACGGGAATTTCATCGACGAGGCAATGTGTAGCTTCAGCCCCCGTCAATGTTTCAACCGCCACCTCCTTCGTACCAAGCTCTTCTAAAATCTCATAGGCCAAATTCTCTCCAATTTTTTCTAGAGCATGTCGAAAATCAGCGGAGGTAGTTTCGGGGTTTCGAATTTCATAAACAAGTTGCTGATACACTTGGGGCCCAGCAAATAAGCTTGCCGAAACCATAGCCAAATACAAAGCACTCTTCATCCCTTAACTCCTCTTTTTAACGCTCATACTCTACACCACTTGCCAGAAAAAAATCAATTCATCTATATTCATCCGCATGAAAGCAATTTCCATCAAAATCGATCAGGAGGATTTACTCGCAAGGTTCCTCCGCTATGTGTCGATCGATACACAAAGCGATATCCACTCAGAAAGCTGTCCAAGCACAGAAAAGCAATGGCAGCTCATTCGCCAATTAGAAAAAGAACTAAAAGAGTTGAAAGTCTCGGATGTTCTCGTCACTGAATTTGGGTATGTTCTTGGAACGATCCCCGCAACATCAAAAAAAACCGGTCTTCCTCAGATTGCTTTTTTGGCCCACGTTGACACCGCTGATGCATGTCCGGGGGGCGCCAAACCAATCGTCCACCGCAATTATAATGGCAAACCGATCACCCTGCCCGACGACAAGACGCAAGTATTAACCCCTGAAGAAATCCCCCTCCTTCTAAAGAAAATTGGAGAAGACATCATCACGGCCTCTGGAACTACACTCCTGGGTGCTGATGATAAGGCCGGTGTTGCGATCATCATGGCCTTTGTAAAAACTCTTATGAAGCACCCCGAGATTCCCCACGGCCCCATTCGCATCTGCTTTAATCCTGATGAAGAAATCGGCCGGGGCATGCATAAACTTGAACTCTCCGTTCTGAACGCCATAGCCGCATACACACTCGATTCGGAAGACGTGGGTGAAATCAATGGAGAAACCTTTAGCGCCGACCTTGCCACTGTCGAAATCGAGGGTGTTGCCTCTCACCCTGGCTCAGCTAAGGGCGTCATGGTCAATGCTCTGCGCCTAGCAGCCCAGTTTATTGCAAAACTTCCTAAAGAAATCTCCCCCGAAGAGACAAGCGAGCGAGAGGGATTTATTCACCCCCTTGAACTCACAGGATCTGCAGAAAAGGCTAAGATCCGGATGATCATCCGCGATTTTGAACTGGAAGGCCTAGCAGAAAAAAAGGCCTACCTACACACTGTCGTTAAAGAACTAAGCAAACAAGAACCACGGGCTCAATGGAACCTCACCATTAAAGAACAATACAGAAACATGCGCTACTGGCTCGATAAAGACCCCTTCCCCGTCGAAGCTGCACAAGAAGCCATGACGAGAGCTGGTTTGAGTCCCTTCCTTGCCCCCATTCGTGGAGGTACTGACGGATCCCATTTGACCCAAAGAGGACTGCCCACACCCAACCTCTTTACAGGATTTCGAAACATTCACAGCAAAAAAGAATGGGTATCTCTTCAAGACATGATCCTTTCTGCCTCCGTACTTGTCCATCTCGTTCAGGTTTGGGAAGAAAAAGGCTCTCTATGAACCCGCTTCCCTCCATCACCGATAGCGAAGACAAAACTTCCCCCTTCAAAAATCGGATACGAAAAAATTACAGACATATCCGGAAATGGGCACAACGGACCCAGACCAACTGTTTCCGCATCTATGACCGGGACATCAAAGAATACCCTCTTGCCATCGACTACTACGACGGACGTTTCTGCGCTCACTATTTTTCCCAAACCCGCGACCAAGCTGAGCCAAGACAAGATCATTACGACGCCACGATCGACGCCCTCACTTCAATCTTCGATGCTGATCCCCAATCGATCTTTTGGCGGACACGCGTAAAGAGAGAAAAATTGGAGCAATATGAAAAAGCTCAGGAGTCCGGCCACTTTTTCCCCGTCTTTGAATATGGCGTCAAATTCAATGTCAACCTGATTGACTACCTCGATACAGGCCTCTTCTTAGATCACCGAGAAACCCGCAGAATCGTCGCCTCCCTAGCAAATGGCAAAAGGCTCCTCAACCTCTTTGCCTACACATGCTCATTTAGCGTCCATGCTGCCCTAGCAGGGGCCATCTTCACGAAAAGCGTCGATATGTCGAACACCTATACCGACTGGGGACGACAAAATTTCCTCCTAAATGACCTCTCCTTACGAACCAATCTGATTGTACGCGAAGATTGCCTAAAGTTTTTGGAAGAAGAAAAAGGAAAAACCTACGATTTGATTGTCATCGATCCCCCAACTATTTCTCGGTCAAAAAAAATGGATCAAATGTTCGACATCCAAGACGACTACATCTTCTTAATTCAGAAGGCGCTACGCCTCTTATCCGAGGACGGAACAATCTTTTTTAGCACCAACTCCCGCACCTTCGATTTGGAGCCCAGACAATTCGATCATTGCGGCATCATAGAAATCACCAAACAAACTATCCCGATCGACTTTCACAACCAAAAAATCCACCGCTGCTGGAAGATTTTTCATAAATCTACCCACTAAAGGACTTACCCACGTGATCTGACTGGCGGTTCTTTCCTCTTCTGGAAGTAGAAAAGGAGGAATACGGGAGCGATTGCACAAACAAATCCTGAGCCGATCAAGCTAGCAAAATCGAGCTTAGAGGCAATCTGTAAACTGTCTGGAGGGAAGAATCCCACAATCAGAGTCATCAAACACCCTGCTAAACCTAAACAGCAGGTCACCCACATTCCGGTATTTCCAAAGGGAATCTTGTAGAAGGCTCC
>JAJZEO010000130.1 GCA_021847505.1 bacterium | reverse complement strand
ATGGTGATTATGATCCCATTCCTCTGAATACAGCGGAGCATATCCATCAAACCCTACCTCTTTCAAAATTCGTTATTTTGAAGGATTGTGGTCATTTTCCCTATGTTGAAGACCCTGTTAATTATTTTGGTTCGATACAGGAGTTTCTGAATGCCGGTTAGAGTATGACTACTCTGCCAGGAGGCCCAAAGCTCTACCGCTCCTCATTTTTATTCCAAAGGTCGTAACAGTTTCAAATATTCCCCTTACAGCGGCAAGCGACATACTCGCCCCTATGCAGGCAAATGTTAAACAGAAGGTTCGTGTATTCTCACTATCTTTGTCTGCTGAGGCTGCGCCTACTGAGCTAATTGTCGTAATGACTACACCTGCATAAAATGCATTTCTTAATAGCTTAGTGCCATCGACTATTACAGCGGTTAGGGTTAAATTGTTCCTACGAGCAGCCTCTTCCACTTGTTCTAGGATGCCTGGTATTAATAGGATCCCAGTCGTGCGTACTTGATTAACCATTTCCATGACTTTCTCCACATAAATTGGGGAAGGATGTTAAGGGAAGCTGAGGTAATAAGCAATTGAATTTATTATCAGTTTCAATTAAACGGACTATATACCCAAGTGAACTCAAAATTTGGTTTCTGACGACGCCAAAGCCCCGGGAACGGCCCATCGTTAGAGAGTCCATAGTGGCTTAATATTGACTCTCTTACGATGGATTGTTCACGGGAACTTTCGCTGTCGTCAGAAACCAAATTTTGAGTTCACTTGGGTATATAGTCTTTGTATATTTGAGGTAGGTCGATGGATGTTCCCCCTTTTAAATTGAAAAGTATTATGTTTGAACACCTCAAGTCATCCAGCTTAATGGGTCTTTGTTTTTCTGATGGGGAACGGTGGAGCTGGCAAGAGATCGTTGACCATGCGGATGAGGAATCGAGAGGTCTTTGTGAAAGGGCGATGAAGGAGAAGGTGATGAGTTCGCCTCTTTTACAAAGAGAGATTGCCTCACAATACGACTCGTTGCAAAGTGAGAATATAGGCCTTTTTGGCGGTGCTCAGGAAAGTGGTTACCATGTGATGCGTACTCTTTTGAATCCAGGGGACCATGTCATTGTGGTTACCCCTTGTTACCAGTTTCTCAAAGAAATCCCGAAAATGTGTGGTGCTGATGTGTTGGAATTTCCTTTACAACGAGAAGAGAATTTCAAGCTCAATGGAGAGAGACTAAAAAAAGCGATTCGACCGAATACGAAACTCATGGTTTTGAATTATCCGCATAATCCGACAGGTGTTGATTTGTCCTTAAGGGAAAAGAAGGAGATCATTGATCTTGCTGAGGCACATGGAATCTATGTGTTAAACGATGAAATTTACCGGGGGCTTGAATTTAATGAGAATAGTCGATCGCCTTCTATTGCCGACTTGTACGAACGGGGTATAGTCATTACCTCGCTTTCTAAGGTGTTTGGTCTTCCTACTCTTCGAGTGGGTTGGGTGGCTTCTCAGGATAAAACGGTAATCAAGGGGGCTGCAGCACTTCGGAGTTACACCTCTAGCCGTAATAGCGAACTGAGCGAGTTATTTGCCTTCATGGTTCTGAGGGGAAAAAATGAGCTTCTTGCGCGCAATCGGGCGATCATTCTCAAAAATTATGCCCTTCTTTCTCAGTTTTTTGATCGCCATCAACAAAGCCTTTCCTGTGAGCCTCCTCAAGCGGGAACTATGGCTTTTCCAAAACTTTTATTGCCTATACCTATCGATAAGTTTGTTGCTGAGCTTCATCAAGAAACAAGCGTATTCATCCTTTCAGGATCAGCTTTTGATCTGAATGACAATTCATTTCGCATTACATTTGGGAAAAAAGAGATGGCTCACTCCCTTACTCATCTCGAACATTTTTTGAAGATAAAATCAAAGGGTAATATCTGATGTCTTCGTCTTCTAGTTCGTGTTTTGTCGCTGCTGATGCTGCTAAGGCTATGAAGATCGAAGAGGTACTTAAAAAGCTCCAAACCTCAAATGAAGGTCTTAATGCTTCGGTTGCAAAAAATCGGTTGGCTTCTTGTGGTCCTAATCTTCTAGAGGAAAAAAAAGAGTCGGCCCTTTGGGGGTTCCTCCGCTATTTTTGGGGACCGATTCCTTGGATGATTGAATTTGCAGCGATTCTTTCCGCGATTCTCCATCATTGGCCCAATCTGATCATTATCCTTGTGCTTCTTCTCGTTAATGGGTTGGTGGGATTTTTTGAGGAGCATCAGGCAGGAAATGTCATTGAGGCTTTGAAAAAGAAATTGGCCCTTAAAAGTTTGGTCAAACGGGAAGGAAAGTGGTTTGAGATTAAGGCCGCCGAGATCGTTCCTGGAGATATTATCAGGCTCAGGCTAGGGAATGTGATTCCTGCCGATGTCAAATTGTTGAACGGTGACTATCTCTCCGTGGATCAATCGACATTGACGGGGGAATCACTTCCTGTATCGAAATCGGTGGGAGATATCGCCTATTCAGGTTCGATCGCCAAGCAGGGGGAGATGGAAGCAGTCGTGATCTCAACCGGTCGGAACACTTTTTTTGGTAAGACGGCAAAGCTTGCCGAGGAAGCTGGGGCAACCTCCCACTTTCAGAAAGCAGTTCTGCAAATCGGCAACTATCTAATCCGCATAAGCTTATCCCTTGCTGCAGTGCTTTTCATCATTCAATTGCTGCGGGGAGATTCGTTTCTCACACTCATTCAATTTATCCTTATCCTGATCGTAGCCTCCATTCCCGTCGCCATGCCGGCAGTTCTTTCAATGACGATGGCTCTCGGGGCTTTGAGGTTATCTCGGAAGAAAGCCATTGTCACTAAGTTGGAATCGATTGAAGAAATGGCTGGGATTGATGTACTTTGCTGTGATAAAACGGGAACTTTGACTCAAAATGAGTTAAAGCTTGGCGAGCCTATCGTATTTAGAAATGGGAGCCGTGAAACGCTATTGATTTGTGGTTGTCTGGCCTCCAAGGCTGAGAATCAAGATCCAATTGATCTTGCCATCATCGAGGGGCTCAAAAATTCCGACCAATTGAAGTCGTTCAAACAGACTAAGTTTTCCCCATTCGATCCCATAATAAAACGAACCGAGGCGGCCGTCATCGCTCCTGAAGGGCATACGTTTTATGTGACAAAGGGAGCCCCGCAAGTCATTTTATCCCTTTGTCGACCCGATCCTGGTTTTGCAGATGAGGTTGGACGAAGTATTGAGGCAATGGCCACGAAGGGATATCGGACTTTGGGGGTTGCAAGTAGCGGTGATGACAAAAAGAGTTGGCAATTTTTGGGGCTTCTCACTCTATCTGACCCTTTACGCGAAGATTCAAAAGAGACGATTGCTAATGCAGTGGCAAATGGAATCCAAATTAAAATGTTAACAGGAGACAATATTTCGATTGCCAAGGAGATCTCTCGAGAGTTGCAAATTGGGGAAAATATTTGCGTCGCAAAGGACTTAAAAGAGGAAAATATAGATAAGTGCGATGGGTTTGCTGAAGTATTTCCCGAGCATAAGTATTCGATCGTCAAATCGCTTCAAGAAAAAAAGCATATCGTAGGAATGACCGGGGATGGGGTCAATGATTCACCTGCACTTAAGCAAGCTGATGTGGGGATCGCGGTGAGTGGTTCTACCGATGCGGCGAGATCGGCCGCTTCATTAGTTTTGACGGCACCGGGGCTTTCGGTCATCATCCATGCCATCAAAGAAGCTAGACAAATTTTCGAAAGGATGAATAGCTATTCCATTTACAGAATTGCGGAAACTATTCGCATTATGTTATTTATGGTTTCTTGCATCTTGATTTATAATTTCTATCCAGTAAGCGCATTGATGATCATTCTTCTTGCCTTGCTCAATGACATTCCTATCATGACCATCGTCTATGACCATACTATTCTTGAATCCCACCCAGTTCGTTGGCAAATGAAACGGGTGCTCATCATCGCTACGGCTCTGGGACTTGTTGGTGTTATCGAGTCTTTCACGCTCATCATCTTAGTAAGGACGTTTCTTACCATCCCTCTCCTCGAGTTGCAATCACTGATCTTTCTCAAATTATCCATGGCAGGGCATCAGACGCTTTTTGTTGCCCGTTCCAAGCGTGCATTATTCGCAAAGCCTTATCCATCGCTTATCCTCTTTTCCGCGATCATGATCACTCAGATCATCGCAGCTTTGATCGTAGGATTTGGAATACTCATCACCCCCATTCCTTGGAAATACATTGCATATTTGTGGCTTTATACATTGGTGTGGATGTTCATTGCTGATGGTGTAAAAAATATTTTGTATGGGGTGTTGGGTAGAGATTCAAAATCAACTGGGTAGTTTTCTTGTGTATTTATAGCCAAATGATTACACTTCTTTGCCATGAAGGCTTTATTGAACAAATGTTTGGTCTCTGTGTTCTCGCTTGGTCTGTTGCAAGGGTCGGCTTTTGGCGATCTTTCAAAAGAGAAGTTGTTTTCAAACCCTGCTTTAATTTCAGCAAAGGTAAGTCCTGATGGGAGGACAATTGCCTATGTAGGGGCAGATGATAGCGGGATTTCCAATCTGTTTATTGGTGAAGGTGAGTCGCTGACTTCGTTTACTACCCCTGAAATCACTCAGTTCTTTTGGTCTTCTGATAGTGAACAGGTCCTTTTATTGAGGGATGAGAGTGGAGGGGGAAGGCAAAGTTTATATGGGGTGGACATTGCCACAAAAGGTCTGGTTAAGTACGCAGAAAATGCAACTGTAGTCCAAATTGCTGGCGATAAAAAGATTGCCGTGATTGGGATCAAAAACAGGAATCCTTACTTTTACGATCTTTACTCTCTTGATTTGAATTCAGGTAATTCAGAGTTGTTATTTCAGAATGATGAGTATGCAAAGTTCTTGTTTGATGATGAGTTAAATCTCATTCTAAAAATGCGCATCAGCGAAGAAGATGGTTCTTGGAAAATACTCACAGTAAGTGATGCTCTGTTTATGGAATTGAGCTCTGAGGATGCTTTTCAAACCGAGATTCTCTCTTATAATGGAAAAAACAAGTCGGTTTATTTATTAGACAATCGCTTTTCCGACATGAATCAGCTGGTGGAGAAGCCTCTGGCGCTTGGTGAGATCGCAAAACAATTGGCTGTTCCAACGAATAGTGATGTCGATGATCTGTTGTTTATTGGGGGAGTACCCCGAGCTTATGCCTCGTATTATGAACAAAAACAGTGGCATTTAATCGACCCTTCTTTTGAGAAGGAGGTTAAGTTTTTAGAAAGTGCACTGGGATCTAGTTTTGAGGTGATCAATAGCAGTAGCAGTGGGGATGTCTGGGTCGTTGCTAACGATGAACCCGATAAGGGAAAGCAATTCTGGAGATTTGAGGCCTCCTCTCAAACGCTTGTACCCCTCAACGCTTCGATCAGTGAAGAGGGTGCTTTTTCAAAGATGTATTCTATGGTGGTTACCGCTAGAGATGGGAAGGAGCTTGTTTGTTACTACACTCTGCCCAAAGAATACGACAAGGGTGGAGTGGTGGAAAAGCCGATTCCTCTTGTAGTGGTTCCTCATGGTGGACCGTTTAAAGCAAGAGATAAATATGAATTTGATCCTTATCATCAATGGCTTTCCAGCTGCGGATATGCTGTTTTAAGCGTTAATTTCCGGCTTTCATCGGGTTTTGGGAAGGAGTTTGTCAATGCAGGGAATGGAGAATGGGGAGGGAAAGCCCATTTAGATGTCATCGATGCTGTTGAGGCGTGCATTGCAAAGGGGATTACAGAGAAGGGAAAATTGGCCATTTTAGGTGGTAGCTACGGTGGGTATGAATCGCTTGCTAGTTTGACGTTTTCACCTGGATATTTTGCGTGTTGTGTGGCCATATGCGGCCCTTCAAACCTCAAGACAGTTTTAGATAGTCTGCCTAAGTTTTGGGAGTTTCCTTCGGGACGGCTGGGTGACAGGACGGTGTTTTTTACTAAGCAGGCCTTTATTACGAGCATGGGGGGCAATCCAGATGATCCCAAAGGAAATGAATACTTACAGAGCCGGTCGCCATTAAACTTTCTTGATGCCATTCAAGATCCTCTCCTTTTGATCCATGGTAAACAGGATCACGTAGTCTGTGAAAATGAAGCCAAACAGTTTTATGATCGTATGAGCGCAAACCATAAGGAAATTACCTACATACTATTTCCTGATGAGGGGCATGGTTTTATGAGATTTCCCAATAAAATGTTCTGTATGGATCGCGTGGAGAGGTTTCTCTCCGAGCATTTGGGGGGTGCCTATCGTCCTGTTGACCCTTCCATTATGGCTAAGTCAAGCGCACAAGTTTTTAAAGGAGAAGATGATACAATGAAGTTTAGAGAAGAAGTCGTACAGAAGCCGGACATTTGGGTAGTCGGGATTGAGTGCCGCACGGTAAACACACCAGAGAGAGCTCCGCATGACATTGGCAAACTCTGGGGAAGATTTGGTAGTGAAGGGATCATTGACAAGATCCCCAATAAAGTTTCTAATGATATTATTGCATTGTATTGTGATTACGAAGGGGATTACACAAAGCCTTATACCGTAGTGATCGGTTGCCCGGTAGGTTCGAGTGATGCAATACCTGAGGGCATGGTGGCAAAGATCATCCCGGGGGGTTCTTATACGGTCTTTCACGCAAAGGGTGAGCATCCAACCAGCGTGATTGCGACTTGGGGAAAAATTTGGAGTGATCCAAATTTAGAGAGGGCGTATACAGGTGATTATGAAGTCTATGGTGAAAAATTCTTCTCAAGAGCTCCTCAGGAAGTTGAGGTTTACATTGCCACGGCTCCCGATCGTTCTTAAACTGTTAGTCGTTTTTGCAAGTACACTCGGCGCTGCGCCTCCTATCGCAATACCTCAAACCCCGCAAGAGGTAGAGGTGCTAGCTAAAGAGGCCGAAATGGACCTCGATAAAGCAGAGGAGGCTCTGAAAAAGTCCCCGCAGGATTTTATCACCGCGCACAATCTCATGGAAGATTGTTTTTTTAAGACGTTCTTCCTTGAATCGATGACAATGTCATCGATTCTCGTCCCTTCAGTAGTCAAAGAGACGGCAGCCAAGTTTGTCGTTCAGATTAAGGCTCGCTACATGGCTTTTTTATCCACTCTTCCTAAGCTATCTTTAGCAAGGCCTCTGTTTAGCTGTGTGAGGGGGACAGCCCCGGTCAAATCTCTTCCTGCAGATCGTAAAATCACCACCCTCAATTGGAATGTCTGTTGTTTCGCGGGGAACCTCTCGCTATTTTTTGGGGGGGTGCGTCCGTGGACGGAGAGGATGGACGGAATTGTTCAGCAAATTATTGACCTAAACCCCGATATTGTTTGTCTACAAGAGGTTTTTTCCGAGGTAGCGATCGATGCACTTTACAGGGGACTCAAGAGTAATTTCGCTTACTTTTATCTACATATTGGGCCAAAAGAATATTCATTTGATTTGGAGAAGCTCAGAAGAATTCCGAGTGGGCTCTTTGTGGCAAGCAAGTATCCTCTCGACGAGCCTTTTTTTTATCCCTACAACGTAAGCAAAAATGAGACTGAACCCACAAGGGGCTATGGCTTTTTTATGGGTAACCTTTTTAATCGTGTTTGTATTTGTACCACACATCTACAACCAGGAGATGAAGAAAAGGATAGAGAAATTCGAAATAATCAACTGACAGCCATCAACGAGCACACCCCAAAAGGTCATTCCACATGCATTTTTGCTGATTTGAATATTGAATATGGTAGTGATGAGTATAAGAAATCAGTGGAATCTCGATTTGTCAATCACTACAAGGGAGGGAAAAACGAATGGACCTGCTGCGAGCTTAAGGATGCTTGGTTTAATCCTGAGCAGTATTCAAAGTCACTACTTCAAGGTTCTCTACCCCTTCAAAGAATCGATGCCGTGTTAGAAATTAGACGGATAAAAAAGCTTGCTCTTGGGGTGAAATGCCAAGTGGTTCCGTTGGTGCGTCTCGATGAGCCTAAAAATGCTCTTTCAGATCACAATCCTCTCTTTGTCACGATTACCTTGCCTAAATGATTATGGTGACTATGAAAGTTGTTTTAGGCGTTCTTTTTCTGGGCCTTTTAGCAGAACCGCGCCAAGAGCTCATCAGAGAGGAGGATAAATCCATCCATGAACAAGGAGTTCTCATTGCAAAGGAGTTCTACTTTCTAGATGAGGGACTAGAGTTTAAGGAGTTGACTCAAGCTATTTTGGAGAGTGCAGAAACTGAGGAGTCGGTCAGAGACCAGATTCTTGCTACGGGGAGGCGATTTTTTCTTTTTACATACCCAAGCGATGGATTTAGGGTGAAAGGAACTCTCAGTTTCCTACCTGATAGTGAAGAAAGCTCCCTCTTGGTTTTTTTGCGTGGCGGGAATAAGATGTTTGGATTGAAACATCCCGCAACAGATTTGACTTGTGCTCATCCCTATACTGTAATCACTACTACCTATCGTGGCGGCGTTTCTGAAGGGAAGGATGAGTACGGAGGCGTTGAAGTAAATGATATCCAAAATTTGATCGACTTCTTTCCGAAGCTTCAGGAAAAAATAGGGGTCCATTTTTCCCCAAAAAAGAAGTTCATTTTAGGTAGAAGTCGAGGTGGAATGGAAATGTTCTTGGCTTTAAGTCGATCAATGGCACTGCAAAATCAATTCCACAAAGCAGTCTCTCTCTCGGGTCCTCTCGATTTTGAGGATTGCTTAGCGAATTATGAAGACTACAGGATGATGATGATTAAAGAATTTGGGCTAAAACCTGGAGAAAATGAAGAGAGTTGGATAGCCAGCCGTAATCCTGTGGCGAACGTATCCACCTTGAGAAAGGATCTTCCTATTCTGATCCTTCAAGGGACCGAAGATTTGCGGGTTGGGCTAAATGAGGGGGTTAAAATGGTAAACACTTTAAAAGAAAATGGAAACGTCGTCACATATATTGAGATTGAAGGGGGCAACCATTGCTTGGACAATCAGCCAAATCGGATGGAAATGATCACAAAGTGGTTGGAAGAATAGTTTCTTAATCTTTTAGCTGGACGATGATCAATTCTAGCTCTTCATCGGAAGCATTGACCCCTTCATGGTACTCACCTTCAGGATCTATGGGACGATAGACAGCTTGCCCTGTAGGGAAAACCACATCGACCTCGCGTCCGTCAGCCTCTAAACGAGTCACAGTTCCCCCTTTCAGGCCAACTACAATCTGTTGTAAGGCATCACGGTGGAGTCCCACCTTTTCATGAGGGTCCAGGACCACTCTAATGACTCTGACTCGATCATTTTCAAATTGCAAATCATACTGCATGGCTTGCAATTGCATTAAAGCTAAAACCGGTAGTGTAAGATACTTCATCATAGCTAGATGCTAATGGTAAGCGTCTATTTTTGCAATAAAATGTTGATTAATACCAAGTCTGAAAAATAAATGCATATTTCAGACTTGGTATAATTCAGATTTTTTGGGAGAATGGGAGTTTGTCAATAAGGGAATGAGTATGGAGATCCATTTTTTTCTGAAGGGGATGGCATTGGGATTTGCAATCGCTGCCCCAGTTGGTCCTATTGGGGTGTTGTGCATTCATAGAACCCTTCAATTTGGGCGGTTTTCGGGATTTTTTTCAGGGTTGGGGGCAGCTCTTGCCGACGCTGTTTATGGAGCTATTGCAGCCTTCGGTCTTACGTTGATTTCGACGTTTCTCTTAGGTTGGCAATTTTGGATCCGAACTGCAGGGGGAGTTTTCTTGCTTTATTTGGGATTCAGAACATTCTTTGCTAATCCAAGAAAAGAAGATAAAATGACCACACATGTCACGCTGATTGGGGATTTTGCCTCAGCATTCTTCTTGACCATGACCAATCCGATGACAATTCTTTCGTATTTGGCGGTTTTTGCGGGGCTTGGGATCATTGACTCTGCCAGAGACTATCAAGGAGCCTCCCTGTTGACTGCGGGAATATTTGTGGGATCGGCTATTTGGTGGCTCATATTAAGTGAAGGGGTCACTTTTTTTAGAAAAAGGATCAGCGTCGAGGTGACGTGCTGGGTTGATCGCGTGGCGGGGCTCTTGATCATCGGCTTGGGAATCGTCGCGATTTTCATTTAGCAACACTTGAAGGGCTGGTAAATGCTGACCATTAAAATTGTCTATGGTAATCAGCGTGCTGAAGAGGGTTTTAAAGAAGGGTGGGGTTTTTCCTGTTGGGTAGAATCTGGCTCGAGTAAGATTCTCTTTGATACGGGGGCTGATGCTAAGGCAGTTTTTTCAAATCTGCAAGAGCATGGGATTGATTGCCGAGAAATCACACATCTTGTGTATTCCCATAAGCACAATGACCACATCGCAGGTTTTAAAGATATTATCCCTCAATTAAAAAAGGGTAGTCGCTTGGTTCTTCCCCAGAAATTTTTGACAAAGGTCACTTTTCCGAATGTGAAAACGACGATTGTTGACGATTTTGCTCAAATTGAGCCAGGGGTTTACTCAATTGTCATGAAGTGTGAGTTTCGTCTATATGAACAAGCGCTCATTCTAGAAACAGAAAAGGGTTTGGTCGTCAT
>JAJZEO010000094.1 GCA_021847505.1 bacterium | reverse complement strand
TGCCGGCCTCTCTTCATGTGCATAAGTAGACATCTGCTTGCAGGATCCCAAGAGGGAATGAATTCCTCGCATTTTACAAAGCCCGCCTTTTCAAAGACATGAATCGCGCGTGAATTTTTGACATCGGGATCAATGAAAGCGTCGCTCACATAGGGAAATTCTTGCTTGAGGATTTCTTGGATCATGATGTGAGCCAATCCTTTGCCCAAATATTGTGCATTTCCAATAAACAGATCTATCGAGATGGCCTCTGCCTGGGGAGAGCAATACTTTCCCTGAAGGTCCTTCTCCAGATCAATTTTCGATGTCATGAGATAGGCAAAAGGGGTCTCTTGGTCGTAAGCAAGCCAAATTCTAAACGGTGTTTCCTCACCTTTCACAAAACGGTCAATCGATCGAAATGTATTCTGTAGGCCAACGCCATACCAAAACTGCGCAACGTACTCTTGCTTAAACCAGTCATGGACCAAGCTGACTTGGTCTTTCTTTAATGGCCTAAAGTACATTGAGGACGCTCCGCCTGCGCTCTCGGTGGAGAACTCTCGGATCTAAGTGAAGCTCACCTTCTCTTTTGGCAGCAAGTTGTCCACAACCACCGCTGATATCAACACCTCTGCTGTAGCGAACAGGAGCAGGAATCGAGCAATTGGTTAGCTCTGTTTGAAAATCTTGGAGGCGCTTAGCGCTAGAAGGATGCATCTCTACGCCTGGAAAGTGATTGATCGGAATAAGATTGACCCTGGCTTTGATTCCATGAAGAAACTCGATCAGCCTTCTAGCATCTTCTTTCCTATCATTCACACCCTCAATCATCACATATTCAAAAGTAATCCCTAGGCGGTGAGGAGCAGGATATTCGATCAACACCTTCTTAAGAGCCTCCAAATTATAGAGGCGATTAACCGGCATCATTTGACTGCGCTTTTCGTTATCAGCCGAATGAAGTGAAATTGCAAGACGCACGGGAAGCTCTCGTCCCAATTGTGCAATCCTGGGAACAATCCCCGATGTAGAGATCGTCACTCGCTTAGAGGATAAGCCAAACCCATTCTCATCTAACATGATTCTGCATGCCTTGACCACTTCATCATAATTATCAAGAGGCTCTCCCATCCCCATAAACACCACATTCGTCACCGTCCGGTCCTTAGGTAGGAGAAGCTCGTTTGCAATCAAGAGCTGGCCCAAAATCTCACCACTTGTAAGGTTCCTTTTAAGCCCCATTCTCCCTGTCTGACAAAATGTGCACCCTCTCTTACAACCGACCTGGGAGCTCAAACAGAGCGTAACCCGGTTGTCGTAGGGCATGATCACCATCTCGATCAAAAGATCATCGGCCGTCCTCAATAGAACCTTTTCACTTTCATCGCGGGAAATTAAGTGGGAGTCAATCTCAAGAAGCTTCCAATTAAACTCCTCAGCAAGGGCTTGCCGAATCTTCAAAGAAAGGCTAGTAAATTGAGCGGGATCCTTCCCTCCCTTTTGGAAAATCCATTGAAATATTTGCTTTGCCGAAAACCGGGGTAGCCCCCTTTCAGAGCACCACAACTCCCAATCATTCAATCCAAAATCAAAGACGCTTTTCATAAGTAAAGCAATGATATCCCCTTCTTGGGTTGTTGTAAACTTGCAAAAAAAAGAGTTTCACCTTATGAATAAGTGATGCAATTTAAAAAAGAGGCTTAACACCATGAAATATGTATTTCTTCTCGGGAGAGCATTATTCGCTCTTGTTTTTATCCTTTTACCCATTAAATATTTTACCGGAAGTTTGACTGTTGATTCACCGACGATGAGCCTACCATTTCAAGGAAGTTGGCTTGCTCTCGGGGCTATTATCGCATTCATTGGGGGATTTTCAATCCTACTAGGTTTCTATTCTCGTTTTGGAGCTCTTCTTCTCTTGTTATTTCTAGTACCGTCAACTCTCTATATGCACCAATTCTGGGTTGAAGGAACAGATTTTGCCCAAACCATGCACAATTTTTGCTTTTGGAAGAACGTCGCATTAGCAGGAGTGCTCCTCATGTTCACTTATACAGGCAGCGGTCCATTCTCTCTCAGATGCGAGAAGAAATGGTAATAACCCCGCTAATCGCTGTAATGGTGATGAGAGAAACAACAAACATGCTTCTTGCCCAAGAAGCATCGTTTTTTGCCTTGAATCCCTGATAGCCATACCAAAGCCAAATGCCGCCTGAAACAAGGGCAACAACCAAGTAGGCGTATCCAGTGTACCCTAAAACTGTCAAGAATGGGACACAGAGAAGAAACGCTACGATGTAGATGAAGATGTGCTTCTTTGCCGTTGGAATCCCCCTTGCAATAGGTAATACGGGGATCGAAGCGGCAGAGTAGTCATCGAATGAATAGATAGCGATCGAGTAAAAATGGGGCATTTGCCACAAGACCAAAATCGCAAATAAAAGCGCTGCTGCAAGATCGAGACGACCACTCACCGCCACATAGCCAACTACAGGAGGAATTGCTCCCGAAATGCTGCCCACCAATGTGGCATAGGTCGTTTGTGTCTTTAGCAAACTATAGAATCCAACATAGACAAGAAAGCCGATTAAAGCGGTTCCTGCTGCAAGAAGGTTGGCAAAATAGGCCAGGATGGCCAATCCACTAATTCCTGTAAAGGCGGCAAAAATCAACGCGCTACGATTTGAGATCAAGCCTTTGACGAGAGGTCTACTCTGTGTTCTCTTCATTTTTTGATCAGTGTGCCTATCGATGTAATTGTTGCAAACGCAGGCTGACGCAATGACAAGTCCCAACCCCACAAGAGTTTCCAAAAAGAGCAAGAAATTCACCCCTGCCGCGGTACAAGCTAATGCAAATCCAGCAACTGTTGTAATGAGATTTCCTACGAGAATTTTTGGCTTTGTAAGAAGATAATAAGTCTTCATTCGAACCTCCGGGCTAAAAATTTGGGGTATACAGGATCAAACAAGTTGCTGCAAGGAAAAATTTTTAGGCAAAGGCAAGGGCAAGTTTTACATCGGCATGGTCATCGTCCGCTCATTCAAGCTATACATGATCCAGAGAGTCCCTCCGATGACGATCGATAAGATCACAATCATGAGGATGAAGACGTGAAAGTTCGTCCTTGGTTTTGGTTCTTTGCCCAAATAGAGAAAAAATGTGAGCTGAATGATTGCCTGGATAAATCCTAAGGACACAATCGTGATTAAAATCCAGACGGGGCTAAAAAGCTTTTCCACAACTGCGTAGTAAGCTCCAAGAGTCAAGATCACCGAAGAGATAAACCCAAAAAGGTAACCCTTGATTCCACTGGTATGTAAGTGATGCTCCATATTATAACACCCCCATCAAATAGACGATGGTAAAAATAAAGATCCAAACCACGTCCAAAAAGTGCCAAAAAAGCCTTAAGCACATCAGACGTCTTAACGTTGCGTGCGTTAAACCACGAAAAGCAATTTGCACGATCATCACGGTCATCCAAATTAAACCAATCGAAACGTGAGTCCCGTGCGTTCCTACCAATGTAAAAAATGACGAAAGAAAGGCACTTCTATCCCATCCGTAACCTTCCTTGACAAGACCGATAAATTCACTCACCTCAAGATGCACGAACGTTGCACCCAGCAAGAAGGTCAAGATCAAACAGAAAATCGTTCTCCCTTTGTACCCCTTCTCACTTGAAATACCCGCAAGGCCACAAGTAAAACTACTAATCAAGAGGGCAAATGTTTCAGCTAAGACCAACTTGAGATCAAAAATGTCTTTGCCGGAAGGACCCCCAAAAACCGAGTTGTGCAATACTGCATAAGAGGCAAATAAAATCCCAAAAAGGACACAGTCGGTCATCAAGTAGACCCAAAAACCAAACACGTTTTTGTCGTATGTAAATTCCTCATGATGGAGCTGAAGTTCATGATTCATGTCTTGCCTTTTCCTCCATCTCTTTGACTTTTGCTGCCGATAAAACATACTCCGGTTCGTCGTAAGAAAGATGTTTAATCAAACAAGCAAAAACCGTGACCAAAGAAACAACCCCTAACCAAATGATCTGCCAAACAATTGCAAATCCCAAGACGAAGACCCAAAATCCAATGATCATGCCCATAGGAGTATCTTTTGGAACCATAATATCTTCATAATGTGCGGGTTTTTTGTGAGCCTCTCCCTTTTTCTTCATCTCCCAAAAGGCATCGTGGTCATCCACCTCAGGAAGAATTGCAAAGTTGTATAAGGGAGGTGGTGAAGGTAACGACCATTCAAGGGTCCTTCCATCCCAAGGATCACCCGTAAGATCACGATTTTTCTTACGATGCTTAGCACTTACAATGAGCTGGATCACTTGAATAGTGACACCGCAGGCAATCAAGAAGACACCAAACGATGCGATGATCAATAAAGGCTGCCACCCCATCCCGGCCTCGTATTGGTTTAAACGTCTCGTCATCCCCATCAATCCGAGGATGTAAAGAGGAATGAATGCGAAGAGGAAGCCAAAAAACCAACAGTAGAAAGCCCATTTTCCAAGCCGCTCATCGAGCTTAAATCCGGTAAATTTAGGAAACCAATAGCCGATCCCTGAGAAAAATCCCCAAACCACCCCTCCAATGATCACCGAATGAAAGTGGGCAACGAGAAACAAACTGTTATGCGTCTGAAAATCAACCGGTGCAATAGAGAGAAGAATCCCGGCCATACCGCCAATTGTAAAGACGATGACAAATCCAATAAACCAAAGCATCGATGTATGGAGTTTAACTATCCCTTGGTACATCGTGAAGATCCAGTTAAAGATCTTAACGCCCGTAGGCACAGCAATTAACATCGTCATCGCCCCAAAGAAAGCATTTACACTCGGACTTGCTCCCATGGTGAAAAAGTGGTGAAGCCACACGATAAAGGAAAGGATCGTAATGACGATGATCGCCCAGATCATTGAATGGTACCCAAAAAGACGCTTCTTTGAAAAAGTCGCCACAGTCTCGGAAAAGACCCCAAATGCAGGCAATATTAAAATGTAAACTTCGGGGTGACCCCAAGCCCAGATTAAATTGACATACATCATCGGATTACCACCCCCCTCAGTGGTAAAAAAATGCATATCCAGTACACGATCGAGAGCAAGCAAAGCTAATGTGGCTGTCAAAATCGGGAATGCAAAAATAATCAGCACCGTAGTCGCAAGCATCGCCCAAACAAATACCGGCATCCTCCAGAAAGTCATTCCGGGACAGCGCATCCTACAAATTGTCACAAAGAAATTAAGCCCAGCGAGCAAGCTACCAATCCCTGCAATTTGGACACTCCATATCCAATAATCGACCCCCACACCCGGGCTATACTTTAACCCTGATAACGGCGGATAAGCCACCCACCCTGCCGTAGAAAAGTCCCCAATCGGCAATGAAATATTCAAAAGAAGAAACCCAACAAAGAAAAGCCAAAAACTGACCGCATTAAGAAAGGGAAACGCCACATCCCTCGCCCCAATTTGCAGAGGAATGATCAAATTCGATAAAGCAAAGACTACCCCCATCCCCACGAAGAAGATCATCACAGTCCCATGAGCCGTAAAGATTTGCTGATAGTGATCGGCTGTTAAATACCCCATGTTCTCACCCACGGCCATCGCCTGCTGCGCTCTCATCATGATCGCATCGATCACCCCTTTGAGCAGCATCAAACACGCAACGATAAAATACATGACCCCGATCTTCTTAGGATCAAGGGAAGTTAGCCACACCTTCCAAAGCCAAACCCAACGGCGCTTGTAAGTTAAGAGTACGATGACCGCCAGAGTCATCAAAGCCATCAAAGCACTCGCCCCCATGATGATCGCATCATGCTGAAATGCTTGTATTGTCAATTTACCGAATACGTCAGCGTACGTCATGCGGCATCGAATCCTTCATTAATATCCAATCGAACAAATTTTGATCTCTAACTCTGTAAGTAGCCACAGGGTTATTATAGCTTTTCTTCGCGAGTTCTAAATAAGAGTCCTTGTTTAATAGGGCCTTAGATTTTTTCACTGTTGCTACCCACTGCTTAAACTCTTCTTCAGTAGAAGCTTTTGCAATAAACCTCATTCCCGCAAACCCCTCACCGCTCAAATTGGCTGATAAGCCACGAAAGCTACCTTGTTTATTTGCAATTAAATGAAGTTCGGTGCGCATCCCTGGCATGGCAAAAATTTGTCCCCCCAATTCAGGAATCCAAAATGAATTCATCGGTGCATCAGCTGTGATATAGAAATGAACCGGAACATCGACAGGAAACTGAATGTAATTCACAGTAGCGATGTTATAATCAGGATAAATAAACAACCACTTCCAATCGAGAGCGATTACCTGAATTGTCATCGGCTTTTTATCACTTGCTATAGGACGGTAAGGGTCAAGAGTATAGCAACAAACCCAGTTGACGGCCCCTAGAATCACAATAATGACACAAGGGACTCCCCACCAGATCAACTCAGCAATAGGATCATGAGACCAATTGGGAGAATATTTTGCCTTTCTATGTTTTCCCTCTTGATAGCGCCATGTAACAAAGAAGATCAAAACAAACACAGGAATGACAACGATGAGCATCATCAAGGTCGCAAACACAAGCAAATCGCGCTGTTTTAGACCGATTAATCCCGCAGGAGACATGACCGCCATATCGATTTGACCGATCAATAGACCCAGAAGAGCAAGGATGCCAAAAATCAGAACTATATAAGCGATCAAACGATAACGACTTTTCATAAGAAAAAGTATGCCCCTTTGTTTTTCAACCTAAAGATTGAAACAATTCAGCGCTAGCTTTTTCTTATTAGATTTATTATAGAAGAAGATTAGATTGAACTTTCTCAAGTAAACGGAGGAATTCTTTTCTTTCGTGAGGTAAAAAACCTGCCAAAGCCCTATTTTCCGCAGCCTCTTGGACATTCCAAATGGCCCCGAGGACTTCTCGTCCTTTGTCAGTGATCCGAACTACGTTTTCATTCTCAATCAGATACCCTTTTTCGATTAAGGGGACCATCGCCTCTTCTTTTTCCCCCTCTTCATCACAAGCAAGAACCATGAGCAAAATGGCTTGCTCTGCGGTTAAATCACTTACAGCCTGAAGTTTTTCATCAAAAACCGAACGCAAAAAACGATGAGCGCAAGAAAGGTTGCGCCCCAGCGACCCCTGAATCTTTTCTTTTAATTTCATCAAGATCACCTTTAATTTGATTTCGTAAAGAGTAATCCCCGCAGCCACACCCACATTCAACGAATCAACCGAGGTTGCCAGAGGGATTTGGATCTTCAGGTCGGCAAGCTCTAACATTTCTTTCGAAACTCCATTTGTCTCATTGCCAAACACAATCGCCGTCTTTTTTGGCGCCAATGTCGCAAGTGATTGAAGAGTACTTCCTTCAAGAGCCGTCACCACAATTTGATACCCAGCCTTTTTGAGGGCGGCTACACTACTTTTCGCATCTGGGTAATTGACCAAACGACTTGAAAACACCGTCCCCCGCGAAACATCGACACTTTTCCTTTGAAAGAGATCAAAGGTTTCCGATGTAGAAGCAAAATCATCGATCCCAAAAGCAGAAGCCGTCCGCACGATCGTCCCGATATTCCCAAAATCCTGCACCCCATCAAAAATCACCATCAAATCGCTCGGCTCACAAGGCTCTTCTGGCAAACTCGCAATCCCAATAAAGGGAATCAGATGGCTAGCCGTAGAGATCTTCTTTAAGATCCCCTCAGAACAAGTCAACACCGGAACAGGCCAAGATTCTAAAGGTTCCTTGTCGTGGGCAAAAATATACCAAAGCTCGCAAGGGCTCTTAATCACCCATTCGATCGCCTCCTTTCCCTCCACTAGAAACGAGCGCGTGCGAATCCTCTCACTTCTTTTTTGAAGAGACCTAGCAAAGACGACCCGTTCGTCCTTTATTGAGGTGATCACTTCTGTTTTCATGCAGAACGTTTTACCATAAGAAGGAGTTAGATTCAAGTTTGGGCGACCTCTTCGAAGAGCAAGGGCCCATCAATATACATAGAACGTAGCCTCTCGAAACTCATCGCCGGAGTTGCCGTACCAAAGGCATCGATGACATATCGATCGGCAAATAACGAAAGCATTAGATCAAATTCCCCTTTCGAAGCAATTGCACCTGCAGTAGCACCCGAAAGATCTTGGTCCCTCTTCCTATTCGAAGCGCGCATCTGTGCAAACTCGTCGGCCGTCAAAAGCTCTGGAGCTGTTTTTGCAAATTGACCCAGTCGATCAAAACTTGCAGAGTCAAACTCGCCGTCAGCAGTAAAAATTTCTGTATCAGATAGATGCTTGCCTTTAGAAATATCTTGTAATCGAATCACTCCATCTACCGATTCAGTCGAAGATGCGAGCCCCTTAAAAACCACCCAAGAAAGCAACCACGACTTGATGGCCCCAAGGCGGAGACGATTGAACCCCTCTTGCATCGATTGCCTTGTAATTTGCCCCTTCTCATCGGCAAAGAATGCCACATGTTTTTGCAAAGCTGTGGCCTCTGAATACTCGATTCCAGACTCTTCAAACATCGCTTTATAGCGGGCTTCATCAACTGTAGGATCCCAGTTCGATTCTGGTTTTATTGGAGTGAGAACTACACCATTTTTCGGCTCGCATGATAGCTCTGAAACATTTAAAATTTTAAATTCCTTGCCAAGGCGTCCGATTACTTTGATGATCAGCATGATGAGGGGAATAACCAGAGTCGCCAAAGAAGCCATCTTTATGGCTGTTTTCCAACAATTTGCTTCACAAGGAAGAAGTTGTACATAAAACGTATCATTTTCAACCTCTATCAGATAAGCACGATGAGCTGAATTGCCATAAAAAAAATAATTGTCGGCCATCATTTGTAGGGAAGAAGAGAACCCTTTGCCATGATTAAGATAATCAATCGGTGTGAAAAAATCTAATGCCATTGATTTACCCTCTATTGATAGGCCTCCGTGACAGTAGATAAATTATAAAGGAATCACGCAAAGTAGACAAGTGTCCCTTGACTTTTTGTATTAATGCATATAATATGCGTACATATAAAAAGGAGTCACTATGCTAATTGTAAAATATTCAATAGAAACCAAGGCAACACCAGAAGCAGTTTGGAAAGTTTGGGCCGATGTCGACAATTGGAATACATGGGACCATGGAATAGATTCCAGCACGATTTTCGGCCCCTTCGCCACGGGAACCCGAGGAAAAGTAAAGCCTAAAGGGGCAGGCGAAGTCCACACCCTGCTCACTTATGTCGAGCCGATGAAAGTATTTATTGATGAGGCCAAACTCCCCTTCACCCGTCTTATTTTTACTCATACCTTGAGCCGATCGGGCAAAAAGACCCTCGTCTCACATCAGATTGAAATGAAAGGGCCACTTGCTTTATTATTCTCTTATCTCATTGGTAGAGATCTGAAAAAGAATCTGCCCAGAGAGATGTCAGCCATGATACGCAAAGCGGAAGGAATTGTGATTGAGCAAGATCGCTTGGAAAACCACCACTAAGTTTAAAGGGCCTGAAGAAAGTCCAGGCTTTTTACTTTGGCAGGTAAGCTCAGAGTGGCGTCGCCAAATTGAATCTGCCCTCACTCAAGTCGATTTAACTCATCCTCAATTTGTCCTCTTGGCAAGTGTTGGATGGCTAACTCGCGAAGGAAATATGGTCTCTCAGGCTGAATTGGCTCGCCATTGCATGACCGATATCAATATGACCTCACAAGTCCTGCGAGCATTGGAAAAGAAAGGCCTCATCGAACGAATTCAAATCGAAGGCAATGAAAAATCTAAATTTCCCCGAGTCACTTCAAAAGGGGCTAAAATCATTGAAAAAGCGCTCCCCATTGTTGAGACAATTGATCATACATTCTTTTCGGCTTTGGGAAAGGATACCTCTTCTTGCCTTCAAATTTTGCAAAAATTGATCCCGAAGGAGTGATATGTGCGATATCTCCATTAATACAGAAAACGGGCGCTTTATTTATCGAAGTGCCGGATTGATCCTCAAAGAGAATCAAGTCTTACTCATTACCGAGGAAGGGCTAGATTTCTGGTTTCTCCCCGGTGGAAGAACACAGCTCTTAGAGCATTCAAAGGCTGCTGCAGGCCGAGAAGTGGCCGAAGAACTCCACGTCGAGCCCACTGTTGAACGACTGCTTTGGATTGGCGAGTACATGTATTTCTTAAAGCATCGCCAAACCATGTGCCACAACATAGATTTTGTCTATCTTTGCCAGCTTCCCCCTGACTCCGCCATCCTCTCAGAACCATCAGGAGTCAGAGAAGACATTTTCAATGCTAATAACCGGGTCAATATCTTCAAATGGTTCGATATCGACAAGCTCCATGAAATTCAAATCCTCCCCCCATTTCTGAGCAATGCTATCAAGGACCTCCCGAAGGAACCAAAATACATTTACACGCCCCTTTCGATAGTCGAACCAAAGCTTCAGGAGAAAGTCTAAACACCGCATGGGGGGTTCCGGCTGCTGCCCAAACCTCGTCAAATTGAAAAAGATCCTCATCGATGATGGTGGGAATTTCAAATGCATAGTCTATTGGAGGTATTCCCCCAATAGCAAATCCTGTATGAGC
>JAJZEO010000110.1 GCA_021847505.1 bacterium | reverse complement strand
CTACTGCGCTTCCTGACTCGCCAAGGGGAAGGCCCTTGGCTTCGTCTTTCAGCTTGTATCTTACCTGTCTAATCAACTCTTGAAGGAGAATAAGTAGCCAACCGGGTTTAAAAGAAGCATTTTTCATATTAAGGTCAGAAAAATTACAGTACTGCAAAACACAATTTTTGAAACTCACTGAAAAAAAGGGTTTTTCACATTTGGAAAAATCAACCCCTACCACTTTACAATCTAAAAATTGAACGTCTTGTAATCGTCCACCTTCCAGGTTTGCAAGGCTAAAATTACAATTTGTAAAGGTTACAGATGAAAATTTTGCATTCCTGAGAAAAGCCTCAGAAAAATTACAACCGTTAAAAGCACATTCTGCAAATGAACATTTATCTAGACATTTCTTAGAAAAATCTTCGGATGTTATCGTCTTTCCTTCAGCATGACTCATAAATGACAGAAATCTCCCTATCGAATTTACAAGAGTGTAACAGTTTTTGCGTCACACAAAATTCTTCTTTGATGATGGGCTGTATGAGCATGAAATAAAACTCCTGTCACTCGAGCCCTTTTATTGACCAATAAAGCACCGACTAGCCCATCTGGTGGTATCAATACCATTTCAGTAACGTATTTCTCTGGTATATCAATACCATTATACTCCCCAGTCCCTGCTTTACCTACATGAACCGGTTTATCAAGAGTCAGGATCAATGATACCTCATTGGCATGACCATTTTTGGCTCCTTCATCCTCCTGAAGTCCAGAAAACTCAGTAACCCTTCCTTCAATCGAGATTATATTGGGCTCATATAGTAAGGTTTCGCAGGGCTCGTCTTTCCATTTTACATCAACTACATAATCCAAACTAATCTGTGGAATATGAAAGAAAAAAGGGTCGTTACTTGGCTCCAAAGTTCCTTCCAAATAAACTTGCTTCCCCACCAGAGAGGCGTATTCATCGTAACAAAGAAATTGTCCAATCAAAAAAAATGGGATCATCTTCTGGTCTTGACTTATCACTTCATGACCTATTGATAAAGATAAGCTTCCATAAATGGGAGAATTTAAGGGATTAAAAATTGTGATTGTTTGAAACTTTTCAGTTTCTTTTCCATCAGGGTACCGCGTAAGAGACCGAATCTCTCTAGTCTCGTATGTCCCTTCAAGCGCAAGGTGCACCACTGGTTGCTTAATCATTGTATCCGTCGCAAACACAGAAAAAGATATCAATAAGCCGCAAAAAACCTTAAGTAAGTATTTCAAATCGATGAGCTCCACGTTCTGGACGAATATACACTGTCCCATTTTTTAAATGGACCATGACAGCATGAAGTCTGTGATTCTCCCCTAGTTTTAAAGCTTCATCCCTTTTAACCCAAACATCCCCATTAGTTTTTGCAATTAAATATTCGATGATGACTCCACGTTTTTTATGGACACCGGAAATATACCATTTTTCAATAAAATCCTCACGACCAATTTGCCACTTCTCTACTTTTTCAATTGCCTTCCAAAACCTGATAAATTCATGATCCGTGAGAGAGTTGATAGTGCGCTCGGGATCAAACCCAGTCATACTCACAATTGTATCAATATACCCGGGATTACTTGCATCGTATCGCTTCATCGCAGCGCGAAGGCTAAGATGATGATATTTCGATCCCTTCAACATCACGACCAAAGCCTCATGTCCTGTTTCGTAATCTGGATAGACTGCATAGATATTTTCTCCATATCCAGCAATGCCTATTGATCGCCTGTCTCTACCAATACTATAAGGACTTTTCTTTAAGTTTCCGGGATTATTACATCTCCACGCTACTGGTCCACTACTACGAATCATCATATTGCCTTTCTCATCAAAATATTGAACTGTAAATGGATTCTTCCAGTCGCCTATGTTTGGCGGACCCTCTTGTGCTCTTACAAAGACCATCTTTTCCTCTTCCCCGATTTAGTTTAATGAAGTTGTATACTAAACAAAGACGTTTATTAAGAACTAATAAAGAAATTTCTGAATTAGAAAAGCTGAAAGTCTATTTAACAATTCAAAAGAAATTTGGTATTCCGATAAAAGTACGGTATTTGAAAGTTGCGGCTTTGGATTAATTTTACCAAAACCGCAAGGAATTGGATCTCCGGCTGTGGGATTTGAACCTACGACCAATAGATTAACAGTAACCCCAGTTACCACTAATCACAACACACTACCCAGCATAGCAGCAATACCAATAAGGCTCTATAAGATTTTGATTTTAGTGATCTGCGGTGGTCTTTGGTGAGTTTTTGTGCCCGAGTGGGACAAAAGTGGGACAGAGAAAATCAAAAACTCATTCAAGAAATGGTGTCTTGCAGATTTATAATTGGAGTCAACTCACAATCACATCTAGTAATGATAAATGTTTTGTAAAGAAGGATTTGATATTCAAATCTAACGCCAGCCATAAATTTTTTTACCTCATGCTAATAAGAGCAATTTGCTATCATTAGATTTCATGTCTACCTTTGCAAAAGAACCCACATTACTTGAATTTAGCCAAAAGTTCCTTCGAGGAAAAGTTCTTGAACCTCCTCAAATATTGATTGGAGGCGCACTTCATCAGAACTGGAAAGTAGTAACGGATCAGGGGTCTTATGTAATCAAAGAGATCAATCCTGCTATCGCTATAAAGCCAGATGTTATCAAAAACTATGAAGCTTCTGAGACCATCGCACATGAGTTTGCAGAGATTGGTCTCCCTGCTGTAGCTGCTATTAAGATAGGCTCCTGTTTCATACATTCATTCCAGGAAAGCTTGTATATCATCTATCCTTTTGTTAAAGGACACGTGCTTCCCGCTGAAAAAATCGAAAAGAGTCATGCAACAATAGTTGGATCAATTTTTAAGACAATGCATATAAGTAAATTGAATACCTGCCAGACCCTACCTCACTATGATCTTTTTTCAAATACTCATTGGACTAGGATTATCCAAAATTCTAATGAACCCAATCTAATCAAGCTACTGCCCTCCATTTTAACATGGAATGATCTCTATCACTCTGCTATTCCAAAACTAAACGAAACAATTGTGATTAGTCACCGCGATCTGCACTACTCGAATATTCTTTGGGACGGTCTTACCCCTTCAATTATAGACTGGGAAAGTGCGGGCCCCACAAATCCCCTTCAAGAAGTCCTTGGATTCGCTCTTGAATGGTCAGGTATCATTGCTTCTCAATTCAATAAAGAGATCTTTCAAACTATTATCAAAACTTATTCTCCTAGAGACCTTACCTTTCAAAAAGAAGCCTTTTATGGCTGGCTTGGAAATTCGGTCCTCGGTTGGATCGAATTCAATATTAGGCGCGCCTTTAATAAAGACTTCTCAGTAACCGAGCAAGCACGCGGCCAGAGCATTCTAAAAAACAAAATGATCCCTTGTCTCGCCTTTATTGAAAAGCACCTATCTGAGCTTAACTTCCAATAACTGGAATTAGTCTTGATGGAAAGGAACAAACTTCACCATTACTCCACTCATGACATCTACTCAAATGAAGGAAAATGGATCGAAAATATTTCAAGTTTGAGCACCCTGCATCCTTTGGCAAGATGAATCGCTCAACGTAATTATCAAAACCCGCATATTCCAAATTTACAATCAGCACCCCTTTTCCATAAATTTCAAGGAATTGTTCATATTCTTTATTGGCATCTTTTTCCTTTATAGAATGAATCAAGTCTGTATGAACATTTTCAACATACCCGAAACTTTTTCCATGTCCACTAGGATTATTTAATGCTGCCGCATAAGAATGGTGTTGCCCTTTACTTTGACCAGGCCATGTACTCGTTACTTCTACCCAGTCAAACACCCCATTCTTGAGTTGAATAATAGCATCGGGGGGATCTGGATACTCTACCTGCTTATCACTACCTAACAGCTTACAATAAAGCTCGATAGCAACCTTTTCACCGTCTTTCGTGCGTTGTGATGGCATACTTATTAATTCCTCATGCAATTAGTTTACAAACAAAGCGTCTTTTATAGGTTTCTGCTTCAAGCTGTTATAGCCATTAGTTAGATTTTTTTGAATCCCAAACATATCTTTTTAAAACAATTTTTGTGCGAGACAAAAATTACCAATACTGATAACTTTATATCATATGCGCGATCATCGACTAATGAGACCGATTTTATGGATAGGTTCATCTCTTAAGGACCTGAAGGAGATGCCAGAAGCTGTGATTAAGGAATTTGGCCACTCCTTGCGGGATATCCAAAAAGGTAGAGATCCTGGAAATACCAAGCCACTTAGACATCTTGGGGAAACGGGGATTTCTGAAATTGTAGTGGATGAGAAGGCGGGCACTTTTAGAACTGTGTATACAATTGAGTTTAAGGATGCAATAGCAGTTCTACATGTGTTTCAAAAGAAGAGCAAGTCAGGTATTGCGACACCTAAAAAGGAGATCGATTTAGTTCTCCAGAGGCTTAAGCAAGCTAGAATTGAATATAATGAATGGAAGAGGGAAAAATGAAAGATAAAATGATTGTTAGCACTGATAACATCTTTGCTGATCTTGGTTTAAGCGATTCTGAAGAGATGCAAACTCGCTCTGATTTGATGTCAGAGGTGGTGAATATCATCAGAAAAAGCGGTCTTCCTCAAAAAGAAATCGCCAAACTTCTAGAAATCAGTGCTCCAAAAGTTTCTTCCCTTATGTCTGGAAAAATTAATGATTTCAGCAATGATACCTTAATGAATTACTTAACTCTTCTTGGATGCAATATTGAGATTAGAGTTGTTCCAAAGCATCGAGTTTCTAAATCGGTTAAACGAGGTAAGATGAAAGTGAAAAGACCCGCTGCGAGAAGACGAAAAACTAATTCTACCTCTAAAACACGTTAAACTTGTTTATTTAATTGATCGGAGAAAATCCTTGCTCTGCCGAATCAGATCCCGAACCTCTCTCTTTTGTTTTGGTCTACACGATATGTCACAAAAGAATTGATCCCTTAGTAAGTCCGCTTATCGGACTTTTGGGCAGTATTTTTTTACCACTGGAGCAGGAATGGAGCATTTGCTTTTTGGGGAAATAAAAAAGCAGCTAAGATTGACTCTTAACTGCCTGAAATTTAAAGTCTCCGGCTGTGGGATTCGAACCTACGACCAATAGATTAACAGTCTACTGCTCTACCACTGAGCTAAGCCGGAATATGGAAACAATATAAAGAAGGGAGCCATTATCGACAAGTAAAAAGTCTATAACCCCCTCCTAAGGGTAAAAATGGTTGACTTTCTCACCTAGATGTCCCCGTATCGGTCTTAGAGACTTAACTCAAGAGACTGTCATGGAAAAACTCCCCGGTGAGAAGGCGCCTGGCTCTCAGATAGATGCTGTGCAAGCCCATTCGTCCCAGGGGCACATCGTAGATGAGGGTAAACCAAGCCAAGCCGTTTATGAATTCTTCCGGTCCTTGCCTGAAGTCTCCCCGATGGGAGGGTACCTCCATCCAGAGCAGTTTATGAAAGTCTGGGGCCACCTCTCTCGGGAGATTGAAAAGAGGGCTAGATCCCAGGGATTACCCACCTCATTGAAAGTGAATCTTGATGCAATCGGCCACCAACTCGAAGGGATCCTAGACCTTAGCCCTACTCGGGTAAATCAAGAGCGTCTAGAATACCTCGTCGAGTCCACAGCTCGCTATTTAGTCGAGGTTTATCATAATTGCCAACCTCTTGAATCTAAATATGGTCCCTTAAAGGAAATCAAAGCCACAGATGGGGACCCTCACCGGGGAAAAAGGCCTTGCTTTGTGACGTTCGCAAAAACTCCCCCTTCCAAATTCGGGGCTCTCGGAACATGGTTTACAAAGCCTGTGGAGAGCCGTTTTGTTTATAAACCTAGAAATCTGGCGATTGAACAAGCAATTATGGCACCAAAAGTGGGTCTCTTTGATTCCCTCAATGATCTTTGCCTAAAAAGCGGGCTATTCCGTGAGCCGCCTCTTAGAACCCGTACCATCCTTTCCAGCGACTCCTTTGGTTTTCATGAATTTGTAGAAGGCGAATACATGGACCCCAAACTCTATGGTGGATCCTACGTTTGGTCAAAATTTGCACCGACCTTACTCTCTAAGGGATTTAGCGATGGCGCTCCCTTTGAACGGTACATTTTCTTAGAAGAAGTGATAAAAGTCTGTGGCCTTGGTAGTGATGCCCATTTCGGAAATTTTATATTTAACATAGACGAGCTTTACGCTGAACCAATTGACTTAGAAGTGTTTGATCTAAGCGATATCGAACTTAGCTGTATGCCTAGTTGTGAAACATTTGTTAGAATCCATCGAGAAGAAGAATTAGCCCGATTAGCACCCCTTCTCGATGAAAAGAGGGCTATTTACAGAGAGTTTTTACTGACTCAAGGAAGAGAGGCTATTGAAGGTTTCAAACGATCGATCCAAAATTCCCCAGGAGCGCACATCAGGTATGTTCCCCTGAATACTTTTGACTTCAACTTCTTTCTCACCGTAACACCCAACGCAACTAATTTCTTCTTAGCTGTGGAAGAAAAACTTCAGCGGGTATTTGAGCAAAAAGGCTATCGCTATTTTCCCTCGGAAACCTTTAGGGCAGGCATAGAACGGTGTTATCGTGAAAGAAATATTCCCATCTTCCTTAAAAGTGGTGACGGGCAATTCATCTACTACGAGGGGGAAATTATTGCAAAACGAAAACGAGAGCAGGAGGAATGACCGGTGGAAGACCTTTACGAAGTGGGAAAAATCGTTCAAAATTGGCAAATAGACTTTTGGCTTGAATCTTCAAATCTTAGAATCCCTGAAGGAAATAGCCCCTTGATTGAAAAAGCGCAGGAGGTGGCAAGAACCTTCTTCAACCAAAAACTAATGGCCTTAAAAGCATCTCCTGAAAAACTACCCCTATTTGAATCTACTCGGCATTGGTTTGTCGTAGCCTTAGGCAGAGAGCTCCTACATCACTGGGAAGAGAAAATTCAATGAATTGATTTTCTTTAATTTCTAAATGACGGATACTCCCCGTCTAATGGATCAGTTAGAGCAAATTAGTGGTATCGTCGATAAGATCGTCTTCTCTAATGAAGAAAACGGCTTTACTGTTGCTGTTCTCGCGGGGGCATCCAATAGAACTGACCCGATACACATTGTAGGGACCATTCCGGGCTTGCAAGCAGGCGAAGCGATTACCTGTCGAGGTAATTATAAGCATCACTCGTCCCACGGCAGGCAGTTTGAAGTCTCCTCCTTTGAAGTTTCCTTTCCTAAAGACTTGGTCGGGATTAGACGCTATCTAGAATCAGGCGGAATTCGGGGCATTGGTCCTGTCTATGCTAAAAAAATCGTCGATCACTTTGGAAAAGAGACGTTGGATGTGATCGATCATCGCCCCACTCGCCTCCTTGAAATTGAAGGGATCGGAAAGAAAAAGCTCCATAAGATCATGGACCATTGGAATGAACAGAAAAAAGTCCGTGATGTTCTCGTCTTTCTGCGCGGTCATGGAGTAGGCAATGCCGTCGCCAAGAAAATCTACAAGAAATATGGAGAGAATACTAAGGAAGAGCTTCAGAAAAATCCTTATGGCGCGCTCCAGGGAATCTTTGGAATTGGTTTTAAAACTGCAGACAAATTAGCAGCAGAGCTCAATATCCCTAAAACAGCCCCCATCAGAGTCGAATCGGGACTCGAGTATGTTCTACGAGAACTCTCTGACCAGGGACACACTTGCTATCCTGAAGAAAAGCTTTTTACCCTGGCTGAAACTCTTTTGGAAGTTGACCTCGCTTCGCTTAGCAAGGCGATTACGATGCTTGAGCTCAACGATCGGATCGTAAGGCGGGAACTTATAACAAAGGAAGGCCCTCTCCTTCACGTTTGGCTGAAAAGTTCTTTTCTTTGCGAGACCACGATAGCTGCAGAACTTAACCGCCTCGTCTCTTCTCCCTGTGCAATTAGGGAGATTAAACAAGAAAAAGCGATGGAGTGGGTCGAAGAAAAACACAAATTGCGCCTTGCGACCGAACAACAAAAAGCCCTATTACAAAGCTTCACAGAAAAAGTGCAAATCATCACTGGGGGGCCCGGAACGGGAAAAAGTACCATTACAAAAGCGATCCTCTCCATTCATGAAAAGCTTACGGAAAGGATTTGTCTTGCCGCCCCCACGGGCAAAGCTGCTAAACGGATGAGTGAAATTACCCGAAAATGGGCTAAGACGATCCATGCCCTTCTCGAGGTCGATTTTCAGGAAGGAGGATTTAAGAGAAACAAGAATCATCCGCTAGAATGCGACCTGTTGATTGTCGACGAGGCTAGTATGATCGATACCCATTTGATGTTTCACCTACTTCGTGCGATCCCCTCCACTGCCCGCCTAATTTTCATCGGCGACATCGACCAGCTGCCTAGCGTCGGTTCTGGAAATATCCTTAGAGATATGATCGAATCAGGTCGCATCCCTGTCACAAGACTCAATCACATTTTTAGACAAGGGAAGGACTCCCAAATCGTCCTCAACGCGCACAAAATTAACAAAGGTGAATTCCCCTATCTTGCCGAGCCAAAAGAAGAGAGCGACTTTCTCTTTCTTGAAATCGAAGAACCTGGCGAAATTGTCAACCGAATGATCCACCTCGTATCAGAAGAAATTCCAAACCGCTACTCATTTGATCGATTAGGCGACATTCAAGTCCTCTCTCCGATGAAGAAAGGGACCATCGGGATTGAAAATCTCAACGTCGCCTTGCAACAAGCCCTGAATCCAAAAGGAAAAGAGGTGACCCGCTTTGGACGCATCTATAGGGAGCAAGATAAGGTGATGCAAATCCGCAATAACTACCAAAAGATGGTGTTTAATGGCGATGTGGGCCGGATTGAAAGAATTGACCTAGATGAAGAGCTCGTGGAAATTAACTTTGATGGCAAGGTGATCGAGTACGAGATCTCTGAACTCGATGAAGTCGTTCTCGCCTATGCCGTATCGGTGCACAAATACCAAGGAAGCGAATGCCCCTGCATCGTCATGCCTATCCACACAAGCCACTTCAAGCTTTTGCAAAAAAACCTCCTCTACACAGCTATCACCCGTTCGAAGAAACTCGTTGTCCTCCTGGGGACCAAAAAGGCCATAGCCCTGGCCGTCAAGAATGATGAGGTGGAGACAAGGTATACGGGTCTTGCCACTTTTATTACAGAAAAGCTGCCTTAGTAAAAGTATTTTAAATATCTATTATAGGGCTCTAGTGGTACAATCATAGGCAGTTTTTTACCGATAATCAATTATGGAAAATTTAAATAAATGACTACTCTGCTTATAGCGATTTCAGGCTGCTCAGGAGGAAATAAAGGCCCTCTAGAGGTCTATAGTCGTTTACAGTCTCATTGGGATACGAAGGAAGTCAGAGTACTCCAACTAGAGACAATCCCCGACTCTGTAATTGAAAATATTGAACTGGTTGTAAAGACAGTCTTAGACCAACCTACTTCTTCTTATAAAGATGTTTTTTTAGTCGGTTATTCTATGGGGGGAGCGGTCGCTTTAGGGGCAGCTGCGTCATTGCTAGAGAAGCAAATTTGTAAAGTTAAGGGAATTGCCCTTTTATCTACTCAGACAGATGGTCTCCAGGTATTAACAACGCTCAATCTTCCTATTTTATTCTATCATGGATCTCGGGATGAATTTTTCCAACCCTCGGAAATTAAACGATTTTATAATAAGTATGAAGGACCTAAAAAAATGGTCATCGTCTCAAAAGGAGGGCATAACCTAGGCCCAAAGTATGCTGCTTCTCCTTATGGGAAAGCCTTAGCTCGTAACATTGCAGACGATATAAAGGGTCTGTTTAGGGCAACGAAGGAGACCTCTCCTAACGAACCTCAAACAAAGATCATTCCCAGAACACTTAGAGAGTCGACTGCAAACGCTTTCTATTCAGCTATTTCAAGAATACATCCCGATTAAGCGCTCTGTTCTTCTAATTCTCTAACTTTTTCAGCAAGTTCTGCAAAGAATTTTGCATAGATTTTATTTTCGCTCGGATCAAGCCCTGGATTAATTCTCAGCTTGGGCTCTATCCAAGTAATATTTGCGTGAGGAAAGCCAAAGCTCCCCCTTCTGTAAAAGAGTTTGTCTTCAGAAATGAATAGTTCCATAAATCTTTTCTCGACCCACATTCTAAATTCCAAATTTTGAACGTCGTCCTTTAGGGCAATTTTTATGTCAATGAAAGGGCTGAGGACTCCTACATCAAAATCGCAAATGCACACTTCTTTTCCACTTTCAGGTGCAAGTTCCGTAGGGATGGACTCTAATATCTCTCTAGTATTATCAAAGATGATCCTTTTATAATCATCGAAAAGCTTAAAGTCTGTTTCAGCCATCCAATTGAAAAATTGAAGAGATAAAGGGTCTGTCTGAAAGACCTCATGTGTTTTAAGGATAGAGAATTCCCACCATTTTTCATCACCATCATTGATGACATAGAAAAGGCCCCCAAAGTAATTGTCTAACCCTAACATATCAAATTTCTGCCCACTTCGAAAAACAACAACATTGAGTCTCCCTTCTTGGATTTCTCTCTTAAAACCCGGTTGGCTACTTATTTCCCTCATAGGCGCTAGCGAAGCGAGCAAAATTTAAACGATCACGACGAAGCTAAGGGTATTCCCTTAGCGAGGAGTGATTGTTTAAAGATTGCCGCTGTAGC
>JAJZEO010000012.1 GCA_021847505.1 bacterium | reverse complement strand
AACACGATGCAAACTGGACAGGATATCAAATAGCTCTTGGTTCAGAAAATAAAATGATGAAAATTAATATCCCAAAATTAACTGTTATGAGTTCGATTTTGAGTTCGGTAAATGATAAGCTTGACTCCGAACTCCAAGATGTTGAAGTCAAACGATTAGATAGTCTATTTCATCAGATTACGCAGAAGATCCAATCCCCCCGAGTTTTTTTGAAAATGGACACACAAGGCTATGACCTTGAGGTATTCCGTGGAGCAGAAGGTTGCATAGGTCAAATAGATGGTCTCCAATCTGAGCTTTCCATTAAGCCATCGTACAAAAATATGCCTCACTATCTTGAGGCGCTTGAAGTTTATGAAAGGTCTGGATTTGAATTGTACAATTTATCAGTTGTTGACCGTTTGTCTAATGGAGGCCTCATCGAATTGAATTGTTTTATGAAACGCACTGTATTAAAAAAATAAGCGAGTTTTCTTTATACTCCGGGTACTCTCGTTTTAAACAATAGAGTGGATGTGGGGAGTTCTGATGTGGGGAAATCTCTCAGGCCCACCTATAATGCTTCGGGTGACGAGAAAGAGTCAGGCTATTTCCTCGGTTCTTCGAAAGCGTCCCCCAATCTTCTGACCGAGTTTGGGTATCCGGATTCCCCGATCGGCTTCGTTATTGGTGAACGGAACCTTTGGATCGAACACAAAGAGAAGAATGGTATTTATGGAGCCTTCGAAGAAGGTCTGGGGGGGGCTTTTTTCCTTTCCGTGAGAATATCGGGATGTTGTGAGACCCCCCATGTCCCCGAGACTCCGGAGGCGCTCCAAGATGGCCTTGGCTTTATCATTATTGACCCTGTCCAGGGCTCCCCGACACTCTTCCTTCGGGGAAGATTTTGGTGATGATATTATGACAAGGTAGGCCAGTTTCTAAGTTACCCAAAATCAAAAACGGTTCAAATAAACCGCGGCAGGGGCCTGTGACCATTCTCAATCATTCGGGGATCCGAATAATGCTGTTTTTTTATCTATGAATCCTCTTATTTACTATCACTTAAAGAGTGTTTTCATTGATTCTTGGTTTTTTTTAAGGGGAAACTCCTTAGAGAAAAGCCAACTCCCTTGTGTGCCGATTCTGACCTATCACAGCATTGGATGCTCCGACAACTCTTTTTTCCCAGTCTTGCCTCCCACCGTTTTCGAAGAGCAGATCAGGTATCTTTCTAAAAGATTTCGACTCATTACCCTCCAAACACTGATGAGTGCTCTCTCCTCTGGAGTCGTTCCGAAGGAAAGTCTTGTTCTGACCTTTGACGATGGGTACAAGGATAACTTCACTGTTGCCCTTCCCATTCTCAAGCAATATGGGGCAGTAGGAACATTATTTTTAACCACTAACTGTATTGGTACTGGTCTGCCACTCTGGACCGATGTATTCGGGGCCTTATTTCAGGAAACTACTGTCAAATCATTATATTGGAGGTTCGGCAAACCTGAAACTTTCTCTTGGACATGTAGTCAGGAAAAGATTCTGGCTTTTAAAACGATCAAGAATCTAATCAAGACTCTTCCTGAGGATCGAAAAATAGAAGTATTAGCAGATATTGAGGAACAATTGGGAAGCGCTTCAAGTTTTAATTGGAGTCAACGAATGTTGGACTGGGATGAGGTTCGTATTCTGCATGAAGCTGGCATTGAAATTGGAGGACATACTTCCTCACATCCCATTCTGTCACGGATATCCGAAGAGCAAGTATATCGGGAGCTTTCTGATTCCAAGAACTTGATTGAAAATAAGATTCAGGCCCCGGTCACATCTTTGGCTTATCCTAATGGAACAATCAATGATTACAATGAAGAGATCCAGCGAATTGCCGAGGAGGTTGGATATCGTTCAGCTTGCACGACCATAGACGGAGTTGTAACTTCTTCCTCGTCTCTTTTTGCCCTTCCTCGTCTTTATACGACGGAGCCAAGTTTGTCCAGATTTGCTTGGCTCCTTTCGCGAAACATGAAAAAGGCCTTTCAAGGGTAACCTACGAAAGCGCTTCTCCGTGTCCAGCGCACCAGAGAGAGTCGAGAGAGGGAGGATTGATTAGGGATCTATAATGTATCGATAAGGGATTAACGCTTTCCATCATAACTCGTGCAACAATGTTGGGGGCATAGCTATTTTATAACGTCATCTTTTATTCAGCCGTCATTATTGTTGTGGCATGAACTGTTGGGGGTGGCATTGCTTTTCAATAGTTACCAATTCATCTTTATTTTCCTGCCCGTTGTGTTTTTTGGGTACTACTTTCTGACATCTCTGAAATTTATTCTAGCCTCCCGTGCATTTCTTGTTGGATGCAGTCTCTTTTTTTATTCTTGGTGGAACATAGTTTTCTTACCATATTTATTGTTTTCATTGATTTTTAATTTTTCTGTAGCTTCTGCTCTCACAGGATTTGGTGAGAGACAAGATGTTCACGGGAATCATATAGGTAAAAAAGTTCTGTTAATATTCGGTTTGCTTGTTAACATAAGCTTTTTGGGCTATTTCAAATATGCTGATTTTTTTATTAGAAATGTTAATTTCGTCACTGGTTCCCACGTTGATCTTCTTAAGCTTGCATTACCACTAGGCATCAGTTTTATAACTTTTCAGAAAATAGCGTATTTGGTTGATGTTTATCAGGGAAAATGCAAGTCCTATGATTTTTTATCATTTTCTCTCTTTGTCACTTTCTTTCCTCAACTCATAGCAGGACCCATCGTTCATCATTCAGAAATGATGCCCCAGTTTGCGTCTCGATGGAATTGGGTCAAGAGGTATCGCAATATAGTAACTGGGATTTTTATTTTTTCTATTGGACTTTTTAAGAAATTGAGCATTGCAGATACATTCGCTATATGGGCAAATAGCGGATATGGTCATACACCCAATCTCGCTTTCTTTGAAGCTTGGGCGACAAGTTTGAGCTACACATTTCAGCTTTATTTTGACTTTAGCGGCTATTCGGATATGGCAGTCGGGCTCGCTCTCCTTTTTAATATTAAGTTACCGTTTAACTTTAACTCCCCATATAAGTCAAAAAATATTCAAGATTTCTGGAGAAGATGGCATATCACGCTTTCCAGATTTCTAAAAGCTTACGTCTATATTCCAATGGGTGGAAATAGATCAGGTTCTTTCAGGACATATCTTAATCTGTTCATAACATTCATCATTGGTGGTATATGGCATGGAGCGGGGTGGACATTTGTTATTTGGGGAGCGTTACATGGCATATCAGTAGTAATCCATAGGGCATGGCAGATTCTTGGAATCAGAATGAATTCAGTGCTGGCTTGGTTTTTTACCTTCAATTTTATAAATATAACTTGGATATTTTTTAGATCAAAGGATATAGAGAGCGCATTGGACGTTATCAAAGGTATGTTTGGCGGAGGGGGGCTAATACTACCTAGTGGACTCAGTTCTTCAATGGGTTTTTGGAAACACTATGGGGTACAGTATGGTGATTGGTTGGCTGACTGGGATGCTAAAGAAGAGATTATCTACCTTGTGGGTGGGTTTTTAGCAGTCCTTCTGCTCAAAAACTCATTGGAATGGAGTAAAAGTTTTAAGCCTACATTAGGGACCCTTCTTATCGGTTCACTTTTATTGTCGCTGGCATTTGTGAAGTTAAGTTCATTAAGGATCACCAATGAATTCCTTTATTTCAATTTTTAAGAAAAAACTAAATTTTAAAAAATTCATAATATTATACTTTATCCTTACGACATCCGTTTTTTTAGTATATCCATATTTTGTATATCGCTTATATTCCCATCCATCTCATGGGTTAGCCTGGATTCAAAATTCCTACCGAAAAAAAGAAGCGATAGCCAAATCAATCAAAGGAAAAAAAATAGTATTTGTTTCCGGCAGTAATACGCTATTTGGAGTTAGGACGCAGGATATTCAATCGGCTATCGGAATACCCGTTGTTAATTTAGGGGTTGATATTGCGCTGGGGCCTGACTATATCTTGGAGCGTTCCAAAAGATCACTGAGATCAGGAGATACTGTGATCTTGCCGCTGGAGTATAAGTTTTACATGTTTGATGGAGATAGAGAGCAAACTGAAATCGATTATGTTCTAACTCTAGATAAACCTTTCCTCCAAAAATTAAGCTTCCTTGACAGGGTAAGATTTCTCGACTCTGTAGAGCCAATGGAAATTTTTTTGTCTTTGGGGCGTAGGAAGCTTCCGCCGGAGACTCCTGTCGGGAACGGATTTTCGTCAAAAACGCTCAACAGTAATGGGGATGAAACAGACAATTTTGATCAAAAAATCATTTTGGATAACATAAAGAAAAAATATAAACCCGTTCCCATCCAAAGAATACAACCCTACTACGAAAGCTTTGGTTTAAGGGAAGTCATTAAGTATAAAGAATGGTGCGATAAAAATAATGTAAATATGGTAATTACTTGGCCTGCGACCATTTATTTTGGCGTCTATAAAGACTTAAGTTATCGAGAATATTTTTCATTTTTGATTTCTTTTTTTAAGGCTCACCATATTTCGGTTCTTGGGTCTCCATACGATTTCTTTTATCCAATCAATTATTTTTACAATTCGATTTATCATTTGAATTCAATGGGGATGACAATTCGGACCAATAAACTTATTGATCTTTTAAGGAGAGCTGATGTAGGCAAGTGACTTCTAAAGTTCAAATCTGAAATAATCTTAGGAATTCAACTTGCCTTCTGCATGTAGGATCATTGTGAATGGTGATTGGAATGTTTACCAGTTGAGGGTGAAATAAGCATGAAAAAATTGACCATCCCGGCATCTCCTCCCGTAAGTCTGTTCTCGAAATTCAGCCATTGCATACCGCGATGGCAAGATGCCCCCTCCGTTTCAGGTCACGACCCCCCCCGGTGTTCCATCCCCTGAAAGGCACCCGGATTCCTTGACCACACACCAACTAAACTATGGGGAGGGGCGCGTCATCCTCCACGAGCCTAGGGCTGACTAACCTCTTTTCTGGACTCTCCTGGACAGAATCGATCCGTGGGATTTATTCGTCCATTCCTCCATATGGCGAGCTTGGTTCCGGACAGACGAACTGAGCCGCCTTTGCATGATGGTTGGCGATCTCTTGGAGAAGGGATGCCCGGATGTCAAATAGCGATATGGTCAAAAGTTGTGTATCAATGACTTTGGAACAGGCTTTTCCTGGAAAGGATCTCTCCTAGGAGTCTGGAAAATAAGAAAAATTAAAATTGGCCTGTCAACTGGATGACATCCGTTTTTCAGGATCATATCCCTACGGTCTCAGTTAGACTTGGAGGCTTTCCGGACATTTCTCTCCATCCATCTTTACCGGGAAAAGAAGGCAGGAAGAATACTTGGTCGTGATGTTCCGCCCGATCCGCTCCAGGAGGAGCCGGATCGGAAGCTTCGCGATGTTTTCAGAGTAGCATTTTTCAGGTTGAATGCTTCGCAGACCAGGTTCCATTCACTTTGGACCTTCTTTAGTTAGAGGAGGGCCAGTGATGGTCTGCTCTTTCCCGACTAAAAAACTGACGTGCACCCTTTCCTGACTTGAGTTTTTTCATCGGGTTGCTCCATGATAGAGGATGGAAGGAGCATCCCTTTGGGGGCTCGTCTAAAAAAGGCTCTCTCTCAAACAGGATGTGCAAGGTCCAAAAGTCCCTTCCACTCACCAATCTCGCCTGCTCTACCCCGTGACTATGGTGAATGATGGAGCATATTTGCGCTCCAGTGGGCATTTGGTCTTCGTGCCATTCTCTTTAATTCTAAGAAAATCCCACGGACACGGAAAAATAAAAAGAGTGTGTTTCAGCTCGGAGCCCGCGGAGTTGTTTCTTTACCGCGCCCGGCTGGGACGGTATATTGTGGCGAATAGATACAAAAAAACATAGAAAACAACATTTTGCTTGACAATTAACACAAGTGCGGGTAAAAGGGACTGGCTGTGGGTACTGAGAGCGTCTTCTGAACGACAATTTCCTAGAATGCTAAGGGATGTAAAAAAACTTCGGGGGCATAGCGTTCAATAACTCCAACGTTGATACTCACATGGAGAAAGAAATGTAGAGGGGGTTGTCTTTAAAAAATTGGTCTGGCCTTTCTGTACTAACTATTTTCAAAGTTACAGGCTTATCAAATAAGGTCAAAGTAATGATCCTGGCCACTGAAAAGTACCAAAAATCGGGATGTGGATATCGATCTCAGTCCAGAATTTACTGAGGTCGTAACAAATCAGTACAGGCCCTACGCTTCTGCTTAACCCACAGTCCTTACCCGAGTTCCAGAGATAATATGCTTTCTTGGTAATACTCAGCTCATGGGTTACATGCTTTACCAACCGCTCAATATTTACCTAGGGGAAGACTCCATGCGGCGTGTCTGTTTCTACAATTTTCAAAAGATAGATGATTTCCATGGATATCAAATCGAGTCTTTTAACGTCCAGTCATATTTTCCAAAATCAAGGCATGGAAGCTTATCCGAGCTGTTAAGTAGTGGATGGAATGGATACTATGATTGGAATAAGCTAAGTACTGCGAGTGGGTTGGATATGTTATATCAAAAACGTGATCCTGCTTATATGAAATTTGCAGCGGACTTTGTCAATAAATTCCATGATTTTGACATTATTATTATGAGTACATTTTGTCCTATACATCCTGAAATCCTTTATCACGAGCTGAAACACCCCATTAAGGTACTAGGATTCCAAGATGATCCTGTTTCTTCATATGTGAGAGGAATTCCATATTTATGGGCATTTGATGCAGCCTGTTATATCTCACCTAGTTATAGTCAAACAGAGTTGCTTTCAGAAAAACTTACACAATGGGGGTGCCAAAAGCACTTTTGGCGACCTTTAGTATCACACCAATTAGAAAAAGTAGATCCTGATGAAGCTTTTTTCCAAAACAGAGATATAGATCTGGTTTATGTCGGTAAGGCTTATAGCCCTAAAATCGGACGATTAATTCGTCTTAAGAAGAAATATGGCGATAGATTCCAGATACATGGACATTGGCCATTGAATGGATATTATGGTTTCGCGAGGGCTTTACTAAACAAACCGATTTTTCCTTATAGAGTAACCCCAATCTCCCTTAACGAAAGAACAAAACTTTTTCACAGAGCAAAAATTGGATTTAACATGCATTTATCAGAAATGCCTAAGGAAACAGGGAACATGCGGATGTACGAGACCACGTCACATGGAATGATGATGGTATGTGATAAGGCTGGACGGGATGCACATGCTCAAATTTTTACTCCTGATAAAGAGGCAGTGTTCTATGATTCAATTGATGATGCAATAGATAAAATCGACTATTATCTTGCCAATGATATGGAACGGATTAGGATTGCTAAAGCCGGATTCAATCGGGCGACAACTGAATACGACTGGGAAAATAGCACTCTTCGACTGCTTGATTGGGCATATTCGCTCAAGAAGCTCAAAGAAGTAGACTCACAATAGAAAAATAGGGTAAGAATAGATACAAGTACTTGTCCTATTTTCTGAGATGCTTCAACCCATATTGTTTGACCCAAATCATAATTTAGTGGTTCAAACTGGGAAAACTGACGGGATGGCCATTGAACTGACACTGGTCCAATATTATTAAGTTAAAGGAAGAAAAATCTAGCAATCAAACGTATCTCATTTATAGTGCTGATGATTCAGAAACATCGACCGATCTATTGGGTAGAGGGGTTATAAATGGCTCCACTTGAGCCGGAAGACGGTCCTGACCAGGGCGAAGTCCGGTGAGGACGAGAAGGATCGGATCGACAAGAGTGTGAAATAGCTCCTCTCTTTTGCCCAACGGACCATCAATCGGGTTTTCCGAAGCGCTCGGAAATGTCCGAAAGACCGTGACGAAGGTCAGGAAAAAAAGACGGCGTGTTGCAGAAGACCCTGACCCGCTTTCTGGAGAAAGTCACGGAGGGGAGTCAGGGTCTGAAGCGGGTGATAATGCAGACCGTCAACAGGATCAAGGAACATCCTGGGACAAGCGTATCTACAACACTATCGAACCCGCATGTCAACTGCATCCCCAAAAACTAGGCAGGCAAAAAGCATGAATGCGGCCTCAAAGTCTTCCTGTCGGGCGATACCAAAGGGTGCGTGGTGGCCCATCGGGAATATCCCGACAACCGGCATGACTCGGCAACCATGGGAGAGGTTCTCAAGGATTGGGTGAAGGCCACAAGATTTCTTCTCCGAGAGGCTAGTCGGGGATACCGGAGCAAGGAGGAACTGGACCCGGAGCTTCTGGAGCTGGTTCCCAAGGTGGCGGATCCTCCCCATGGAATGGCCCGGGGCTGAACAAATAGACCGTCTGGTTTAAGCGGTTGACCGCCCCGGGCCGGTCTGTCAATCGGAAACGTAAAATACCACCCCGATCACTGGATGAACCGCTCCCGGTACAAGGGATTGGCGGGGGTTCATTTGAACGTCTCATTTGCAGCGATCGTCTGGAATACGAAGAAATGGCTAGAGGAATAGTGAACCTGAGGGGAAAGACTGGAAGGAATCCCATCGATCCCAACAATAGGGAAAAGAATCCATGAAAACTCCTCCCCCTTGAACCTGGACATCGATTTTATCGGTTCAATTTCCAAGAACCACGTTTTTCAGCGTGAACCAATTATCGCATCATATTTCCAAGTGGAGAGATATCAAATTTTTCTTAATTGTTGGGAGTAAAATGAATAAAAAAGCATTGATTACAGGGGTGACCGGTCAGGATGGTGCGTATCTTGCTGAGTTTTTACTAAAAAAAGGATACGATGTTCATGGTATCAAGCGGCGTACTAGTCTTTTCAACACAGAACGTATTGACCACCTTTACCAAGATCCTCACGAAGTCAATCTCAGATTTTTTCTTCACCACGGTGACATGACGGATTCCAGTAGTATTGTCCGTATCATACAGCAGGTGCAGCCAGATGAGATATACAATCTCGCCGCTCAAAGTCATGTTGCTGTCTCGTTCGAGGAACCAGAATATACTGCCGACTCGGATGCCCTAGGTACCTTGCGTATACTTGAAGCCATCCGTATTCTTGGACTAGAGAAGAAAACACGATTTTACCAAGCATCAACATCTGAGCTTTTTGGTAAGGTACAAGAGACCCCTCAAAGAGAAACCACCCCTTTCTACCCTCGCTCCCCTTATGCTGTTGCCAAACTCTATGCCTACTGGATTACGGTTAATTATCGTGAGGCTTATGGTATCTATGCATGCAATGGGATTCTCTTTAACCATGAATCCCCTATCCGTGGTGAAACCTTCGTCACACGAAAGGTTACTCGTGGATTAGCACGGATCAAGTTGGGGTTGGAGGATTGCCTTTATCTAGGGAACCTGAGTGCCCTGCGCGATTGGGGGCATGCACGGGATTATGTCGAGATGCAATGGCTAATGCTCCAGCAAGATCAACCTGAAGATTTTGTTATTGCAACAGGGATACAATACAGTGTGCGCGATTTTGTCAATGCTGCTGCTAGGGAACTTGGTATTCAGGTAACTTGGAAAGGCCAAGGTATTGATGAGCATGGGATTGATCAAACAGGAAAAATCATTATTCGGGTTGACCCCCGATATTTTCGTCCCACTGAGGTTGAATCTTTGATTGGCGATCCAAGTAAAGCCAAGCAAAAACTTGGTTGGAATGCAAAAACCACATTTGAAGAACTGGTCTCCGAAATGGTATTGACCGATCTGAATAAAGCTAACCGGGATGTTCTAAACAAAAAGCACGGCTATGCCGTCCAAAATTATCATGGATAAAAAAGAAAAAATTTACGTCGCTGGGCATCGTGGTCTTGTTGGCTCAGCCATAGTAAGAAATTTAATTGCCAATGGATACGAGAACATTGTTACCAGGACCCATTCTGAGCTTGATCTCACCGACCAAGCCGCTACTGAGGCGTTCTTTAAACAAGAGAAGCCACAGTTCGTCTTTCTGGCGGCTGCCAAGGTTGGAGGCATTCTTGCCAACGATACGTACCCGGCTGAATTCATCCAAGAAAATTTAGCTATTCAGACCAATACGATTCATGCCTCCTACAAAAACAATGTAGCCCGCTTATTATTTCTTGGGTCAAACTGTATTTATCCAAAATATGCACCGCAACCATTAGAAGAAAAATATTTGCTCACTGGCCCTCTGGAGCCCACCAATCGTCCATATGCATTGGCTAAGATTGCTGGCATTGAAATGTGTTGGAGCTACAACAGGCAGTATGGAACAAATTATCTAGCTGTAATGCCTGCTAATCTTTACGGACCGGGAGATCATTATGACCTTAATAACTGTCATGTGATTCCTGCGCTAATTCGAAAATGTCACGAGGCGAAACTAGCCAATGCTAAAGAAGTTATCGTTTGGGGAACCGGTACTCCAAGACGAGAATTACTTTACAGCGAAGATATGGCCGATGCTTGTGTCTTCCTCCTAAACCTGCCAAATAATACTTTCTCTGGCCTGCTGGGTAGCGATGAGCTCAAAACATCTGCATTTGATCCGCCACTAGTCAATCTTGGGACAGGAGAGGACATGACTATCAAGGAATTGGCTGAAATAGTGAAACAAGTCGTTGGATTCAAAGGGGATATCACATTTGATCAGACGAAACCAGATGGAACTCCTCGAAAATTAATGGATGTGCAAAAACTTAAGAGCACAGGATGGACACCTAAAGTTCCTACATACGAAGGCTTGAAATTAACATATGCGGACTACCTTTCCCTCTTGGACTCTAAGCAGTAGCCGACTACCCTCATATGGGTTTTGACCTTTCTGTTCATATTAGTCTCTAACAGGAGATGCTTAACCTTGCTAGAGAAATTCATCTTTCCTCTAGGTTCTGTAGTGGAAAATCATCGCTAGGCTTCAACAACATATACCACTTCTAAAAATCCATAAGGATTGACTCCAGAATGTCTAGTCACGTTCCCTTTTTAGGGAAGAAGGGGAAAGAGCATGA
>JAJZEO010000028.1 GCA_021847505.1 bacterium | reverse complement strand
GGGAGCATTATAAATTCGTCGGGGACTTTTGAACAACGAATAAAAAAACTATGATACAAGAATTTTTGACTTTCTTCTCTTTCGAATAGAGATATTTGACTCTTTGAACAGAGGAAGATACCCCATTAAAGGCCTATGAGCAATTTGGTTGAATTCAAGAACTTTTTGATAGATGGAATGTTTCTCAGAACTATATTTGATTCTTGAAAACGAGCGTTCAATTTTTTGATACTCTCCCTTGAGAAATTCTAAATGAGCTAAAAGAGAGTCTTGTGTTCGCTCGAGGGCTTCTTTTTCAAGCTGCATGTGCATGTTCAGTGAAAGAAGGGCTTCTTCGTTTTGTCTTAGATATTCCAATGTTTTTCCAATTTCATCAAAAGGTTCCATGTTTCCCTCTTTTTGATCGATGTAAATTCCCTCTATAAACAAAAAAAGATTTAAGTAAAAAGTTTTTTTAATCGTTCTTCTTGTTGGAGAATCTTTGAGGCATAGAAGTGCGATCAGAGGGAAGATGGGTCGAAGCTGTAATGACCCCTTCTGGTTTATGGCTTTCTCTAGAATAGCACCGCCTAGGTGTTTGGATGGAAAAGAGGTGAGAAGAGGCATTAAACAATGATTGTGGGTCTTCTATCTCCCTGGGCAGGACCAATTCAGAAACATTTGTGCTCAATGAAAGTGCTTGCAATAGCAATGTCTCATCATAGAAGACAAATTTGTCGAGTATTACAACAAAATAAAGCATAGGAAGCTCAGTCTTTGCTTCATCTTCACAAACAAACAATCCAAGGAAGGTCGATGTGGGATGTTGATATTCTCCAAGAACGGTATGAGTCCTAGCAAAAAAACCGAGAAAAAAATGTTCGTAAGAAATAGTGATTTGTCCAGAATCGATGTGTTTTTCATAATCGTCCTTACCGATCCGTAAAGTTTTTTGGGTCCATGACCTGTCTATCAAGTGGCAAAAATGAGTTTTAGTGATAAATTCAACGGAAGAAAGAGTTAAATATTTGGCTGCCAACTGAGCCTTTATTGGAAATGGAGAATTACTAAGAGAACTGAGCAAAGTAGAGAGGGTTTGGCAAGCATAATCAGTTATCCATTGGCAGTTGTCGTCTAATATCCTAAACGAAAGATTGATAAGCTGCGAGTGTCCAGCCTCAGGGATATCTTGAAGTATGCTAACTAAAGTTGGGCCAAACTCCTCAGAACCAACTTGAGAAGTCAACAATTGAGAGTAGAAGTCAAAGTTGAATGCATTTGCATTGATTTCCATTTTTTTTCCTTTTAAGACGGGAAAATGGTATACGAAAAGAAGTATAAGAAAAAGGATTTTCGTGATTAACTGGCTGCTGCAAAGGAGGAAATTGTGATTGGTTTTTGTCCACTTGGATCAGGGTCTACAGGTAATTCAGTCTATTTAGGTACAGAGAATGCGAAAATCCTCATCGATTGTGGAATCAGTTTTAAAAACATCAAGGAAAGGCTCGCCGATATTCAAGTAGGAATTGATCAAATTGACGCTGTGTTAATTACTCATGAACACGCAGATCACATCAAAGGGCTCGAAATGATCGTAAAAAAGCTCGGAATTCCTGTATTTTGCAATGGCGATACAGCCAAAGCTCTTTGTCAGATGATCCCAGAAAGGCCCAAGTTTAAGATATTCTGTACGGGAGAACCATTTACTTATGCCGATATCAAAATACACCCCTTCTCCATTCAACATGACACGGTAGATCCTGTTGCATTTACATTTGAGTTTAGTGGTATGAAAATTGGTGTTTGTACCGATCTTGGATTTGCAACAAAACTCGTTGCCATGCACCTAAAAGAATGCGATTACCTCTATTTGGAGGCTAACCACGCAGAGGAGATGGTCCATGCTTCCTCGAGGCCTCTCTTATACAAACAACGGGTTCTCTCGAGACAGGGGCACCTCTCGAACGTCGCCGCTGGGGAACTTCTCGTTGAAGTTTACCACGATCGCTTAAAACACGTCTATCTAGCCCACCTCTCTTCCGAATGTAACACAGAAAAAGAGGCGTTGACCACAGTGCAAGGCATCTTGGCAAAGAGCAACCTCAGCGTCCCTCTTTCAGTAGCTAAGCCCCACGAAGTGAGTCAGCCGATTCTGTTTTCTTCAGTTACAAATCTCTAATAGACTGCGACGAAAACTTAAATTAGAGACCGTCTCTAAGGATTTGGCGCGGGCGAGAGCCTTCTTGGGGGCCGATGACGCCATTGGATTCGAGCTCATCCATAAGAGAGGCAGCTCGGGCATAGCCGATTTTGAGTTTTCTTTGAAGGAAAGTCGTGGAGGCGGTTCTGTGGTCTAGGACCATTTGGAACGCCTTAGAGTAAAGGGGGTCTTTAGCGGATTCATCATCATTTCCATCTCCCCCCAGATCTTCAGAAAGCATATGATCGAACGAATTGAAGAGGTAATTCGGGGGGTAAAGGGCCGTGATATGATCGACAATTCGGTTAATGTCTTCATCTCGAATATAGACACCTTGGCAACGAATCATTTGGGAGGATCCAGGAGGCAAAAAGAGCATGTCGCCATTACCCAAAAGGGCCTCTGCCCCGTTTTCATCGAGAATGATTTGGCTATTGATACGGCTAGAAACTTTAAAGGCAATTCGGGTAGGGAAGTTGGCTTTAATTAAACCTGTGATCACTTCGCGAGAGGGACGCTGAGTAGCCAAGATCAAGTGAATGCCCACAGCCCTGGCCATTTGGGCGATTCGAGCAATAGGGGTTTCAAGATCTGCACTCGAAGTCATCATTAAATCAGCAAATTCATCAATGATGCAGACGATAAAATGAAACTTTTCTGGCACAGGACAGTCTAAACTTTGCTCAAACTCGAGATCGATCTTTCGCTTGTTAAATGCATGAATATTGCGAACACCGACTCGCTTAAGGACTTCATATCGGTATTGCATTTCCTTGACGAGCCATTGAAGAGCTGCGTAAGCTCCTGTAGGTTCAGTAATCACGGGGGCAATGAGGTGAGGAAGTTTCGAATAAAAAGTCAGCTCAACTTTTTTGGGATCAATCAAGATCAGCTTGACCTCATCAAAGGATAAGTTCAACAAAATGGACATGATGATTGTGTTAATGCAAACAGACTTTCCTGAACCGGTCGCACCTGCGATGATACAGTGGGGCATTTTTGTTAAATCACACATCACATCTTCCCCACTGACGGTCTTGCCAAGGAGCATGGGAATATGAAATTTAGTGTCGGAGCGTCTATAAGTGGTGAGCATCTCCTTAAAACCCACCTCCTGAGGATAGAGGGAAGGAATTTCCACACCAACAGCTGCTTTTCCAGGAATAGGGGCAATGATCCGAATCGATTTGGCTTGCAAGTTGAGAGCGATATCGTTTTCGAGGGCCTTAATTTTTTGCACTTTCACTCCAATTGCGGGATGTACTTCGAAGGAGGTGATTGTTGGGCCTGAGTAGATATGTCCTACTTTCGCTTCAATCCCAAAGCTATAGAGGGTCTCTTCAAGGATAGCGGCTCGATCTTTGAGTTCTTTTTTCAATCCCGACTGGTCAACAGTGGTGGCATCAGTCAAGAGAGTCATAGGAGGAGGTGTGTATCTTCCTGATTTTCGCGTTTTCTTGATCTCCCTGTTTGGTTTCGAGGTACTCTTCGACGACCATCTTGTTTTTGGCTGTCTCTTTCATGGTAATTTGAGGAGGTTCGAAGTCAGGTTCTTCTTCTTCTTCTACCTCTGGAATTACTGGAGAAGGCATAGGTGGTGGCGGAAGGTCATCGAAAGTTTTTTTTCTTTTTGCTCTTTCATAAGGAGGGGCATGTTTGACAACCGGTTTTATGGGAACTTCTTGCTGCTCTTCAAAAAGTGGTTTTGGCGAAAGTAGTCTTATGAGAGCTAAGAATTTGCGTATTGCTTTAACACTTAAGTCGAGCGAAAGGGGAAAGACAGAAATTAGCCGCTTGACACCCCGGGAAAAACTCATATCAGTGAGAAGGATCAAAGAAAATAAAAGAATCGTGGAAAAGAGGATCAGGACGCCAATATTACTGAGTAAGAGTTGTAAGTTTCCATGAGGTAAATCGCGAAATAAGTAATAAAAAGGGACGCCCCCTAAATTGTATCGTTCATAGCGCACGGGCGTGGGGGTGTAAAGGATTGCTGTTTCAGCATAGACGCGTTCGTAGAGAAAAGACAAGTCAAACCACTTTGTTTCAGCAAGCAAATTGAGCAAAATACAAAGTGAGGAGAGAAAAAAGATAAAATAAAACGATTTAACGAGAACACCGTCGTACGAGCGAATCTTTAAAAGACGCCAGCCAAGCCAAGCAAGAAAAAGAGCGACGGCATAACTACCCAGTCCAAAGAGGTAGTGAAATCCATAGGCGACGATATGTCCCGCAAGGCCAAGCCAATTTTCTTCATGGTGTCCCTCGATAAAACTAAAGAAACAAAGAAAAAGAAAAAACGCCCCACCGATGAAAAGAAGTCCCTTTGCCTCAGGGTGATGGCTGACAGTTTTTTTCTGTTCTTTTCCTTTTTTCTTAACTACCCAGGGCAAGACCACTCCAGCGATAACGATTTGTTGATTTCATCATACCGCGGCCCTTTAAAAAAGACAATGGGCGATAGAACGGGATCGAACCGTCGACACCAGGATCCACAATCCTGTGCTCTAACCAACTGAGCTACTACCGCCATAGTTGAACGCACGATAGTTTATACGGCCAATTTCATTCTTGTCAATAGGTATCTCCGATGTTCGCAATAGGCACCGAGCAAAAGCAATACTGAAGTCATCACAATTGCGCTTGTAGAAGAGAGGGAATAGGCGATCATCTGAGTGCTGTTTGAGCCCGACCAGTAGAGAATTTCAAGGATATTTTTACTATACCAGGCATTGATGCCAAGAAGGGGCGGGCCGATCCAGGGAATTATGCTCGCAAACACTCCAAGTAGGGAAAGGGTCATCGCAACGGGTAGGAAAAAATTATAGAAGATTCCGATCCAAGAATATTCCCCAAAGTGTGTTAAGCAGATAGGTGCGGTCGACAGGCTTGCGACTAAGGAAAGGGAGATCATTTGCCTAATGACTCGGGCACTTTTTACGATATAGCGATCAATTCCACCAAGCTGACGAAGTTCTTCTGCTTTCCAATTGGGTAAAATTTTTTGAAAGAGGAGGTCGGCGGCGGGAAAAATCGTCAAAATCGCGAAGGTGGCCATATAGCTCAATTGGTATCCAATGGAAAAGAGCGATTCTGGATCAATGATGAGGGAAAAGGCCACGGCGATCCCCAATGAATTGAGACCACTGGGTTTATTGCTGAGAAGCATCCCTACACAAAAGATGGCAGCGGTTATCCAGGCGCGTTCGATCGAGGCTGACCCCCCGATGAAGAAAAAGTAGAGGGTGACAGAGATCAAAAGAAACGGGGGTGCGGCTCTTCCTGGGCAGAGAAGGGAAGCAACGCCGAGAAGGGCGAATAGAAGCCACGAGTATTGAAAACCTGAAATCGCAAGCGTGTGGCTCAATCCATTCCACTTAAACAGTTCTTGCAAGAGTTTGCTTTCGACTTCTCCCGTTCCCAGGGAAGAGAAAAAATCGCAAGTTAAGGGGTGATGGACATGCTTTTTAAAGTAAGCGCGGAGTCGGTCTTTTAATTGGAGTCTTAGTTCAGCAAGAGAATAGGTGTTTTCTACAGCGGTCCATTGATCCACCTTCATCGTATAATAGCCGTGATCTCTAGCGCGCAATTTCCCTTCCACAATGTAGGCACGATCCCCAGGCGGTCTATCCTTTGAGTTTTTTACCAAGATGGTGCAAGGTAAATAGGTATACTGTGCTTCGTTGCAAGCAAAATATCTAAGCTGCCCCTGATACGAAAGGGGAGAATCATTTTTGAACGTGGTATGCTTGATTTTCTCGATAGTAAAGTAGCCGATTCCCTTTCCTTCTGATGGAGGAAGAGACCGAGCGTGGGAAATATGTGTGTTTAGATAAGAGAGAAGGGCGATTAAATAATAGCCAGCGATCTCTCTTCGCTTCTTTCCAAGAAGTCCAATCAATAGGGGATAAGGAAAATAAAAATAGCAAGTGACCCCTGACAAAATAGAAAAACCATAGTAGAGGCCAGGAAACCGCCTCCAAAAAAGTTCGAGGGAAGAGGATGACTTTTTTAATCGATTCAGATATGGAGTAAAGCATGGTCTATGCAAAAACAGATGATAGCTCCGTTTACTATGAGATTTATGGTGATGGAAAACCCCTTGTCTTGATCCCGGGAATCGCTTGCAGCATCGATTTTAATTGGAAGGAAATTTTACCCGATCTGACAAGAAACTTTCAAGTAATTGCCTTTGATTCACGGGGAATAGGCAAAACCCAATATGGAAATAAAAGTTTTCAGATCGATGAGGTGGCTAACGATATCTTCTTTCTCCTCGATCATTTAGGGATTGATAAAGTCTCTTTATTTGGACATTCCATGGGAACTGCCATTGCGCTTTCTTTTGCCCATAAATACCCCAATAGGGTGGAAAACTTGATTCTCAGTAATGGATTTGCTCGGTTGAATCAAAGAAATCGAACCACCCTCGAAGGTGCCTTCTTACTACTCGAAGAACAGGTCCCTGTAAAGAAGCTACTTTATCTACTCATGCCCTGGGTCTTTTCAGAACAGTTTCTTTCCAATCCTCAGAATAAAAACAAGGTGATCGAATTAAATGCGACTCGAAACCCCACCCCTGAAGGAGTTAAGCATCAGATAGGGGCTCTTTTGAGTTTAGACTCAAGACCCTGGTTAAAAGAGATCAATTCTAGAACGTTGGTGATTTCAGCAGATGACGATTTGATGTTTCCCTTTGATGAGGGCCGCTATCTGGCCTCCCAAATTGAAAACGCGACCTTTGTCCAAATCCCCGGAGGGCACGCCTCTCACGTAGAACAACCTTTATTGGTGGTTTCATTAATTAACGACTTTATTCAGAACTAGTGAATTTTCGTCCATGGTGCAGGTGCAGTTAAGCGAACGAATTGTTGGCGATAATTCTTTAAATATGGCGCTTAACCTGGCTTTTGATACCTCAGTTACTCTAATTGTTTGAAGAGACTGCATTTGGGGATTTTGGATTAATATCCCTAGATCGCTAGCTGTAAATCTAGTTAGGGATAGATGGAGTGATCGAAGTCCAGAGATTTTCTCTAACAAAGGTAAATCTGTATGATCAAAAGTATGACCTATCAGAATCAGTTTATCGATACTAATCCTGCAGTCTATGGCATTAGAGGAAGGGGCTGAATGAGAAAGATCTAATGATACGACTGAGAAGTGACGGTCAAGACCAAGAAGTTTATGAAACAAGCTCTTGTTAACTCTCCGATTTTGGCTTAGATATAATTCATGGATCCTTGAACAAGAATGAACAAATTCAAAAAAGGCACCGCTCGAAATTTCATGAAGGTATTGCATTGAGAGCACTCTCACATTCGGGAGCAGGGGAGATAATCTTGATAAATTCTCCTCAGAAAGGGGGCAATTTTGAAGGTTGAATCTAGTTAAGTTCCTTCCATGAACTTTTAAAAAATCACCCAATATGGGAAAGGAAATTTTAGACAAAGGGGCTCTAACTTCGGTGATCTGTAAATCAGAAGCTTCTGTAATTGCTCTAAGATCCGCATCACTGACTTTGGTATTTTTAACTGCATATGTATCAGGATACGCGCCAATGCCTTCCAAAATACTAATAGGATTTGTGTCTAGCATACCACTCCCTAAGAAAACCACTCTGATTATGAAGTGTCAGGAAATAGAAGTATAGCCCATTTTATTTTGAAAACTAGATTCCAAACTCAATGAGCTTTAAGGGCTTTAAGATAATGGTCAAGGATGTGGGTTCTTTTTTGAATTCAAATAAACGTGTACTATGAACAGTTAGAAGATTCTTATGAAGTTCTTTCAGTCTCTTTTGAAATAATTCATTGATGATAATAGTAATAACATGTTGAGAATGTTCGCAATTAACTAATAATTCCCGAATTCCCTCAGATTTAAATTTAGTTAGGCTCAATTCAAGTTTGTCAGGATGTGCCTTGGAGAAGACCAAAGAATCCTGATCATTAAAGGCAGGGCCAATCAAAAGTAACTCCTTGATGCTGGCACTAAACACAAAGTTATCAGGCATAGGAAAATTGTTGGCAAGATCTAAGGAAATGACAGAAAAACTTCGGCTTTGACTAAGTAAAAAGAAAAAGAGGTTCTTGGATAATTTGCGGTTTTGGCTAAAGTGAATCTCGTGGAGTTGAGTGCACTTTACTACGACATCCCTGACATGGGAATCTGAAATATCATGAAGGTACTGTAAAGAAAGAGATCTTAAATTGGGTAGTAGCTCGGAGAGGCTTTGAAGCATTGGTCCATCAATTTTGGTATTTTGAAGGTTTAAGCTATATAGGCTAGCACCATGAACCGATGCGAAGAAGAATAGAGTAGGAGGCGTTATAAGCGAAAGGGGGGCCCTAATTTCGGATATTTTAACGTCTTGGGTACTGGCTAAGTCCTTTAATTCACCATCTGTTAAGGCCGCTGACTTTAAAGCAAAAGTACCTGGGTAATCCAGACTTTGTTCAAGAAGGCGGCTAGGAGGGATGGTTAAGTCCATTTTAAAGCACCTGATAATTAAATTAAAAAAATTATAACATAAATAGTCATAAATCTCAATAAAGAATCATCGCCAGGGCTACTGCGTCATAAACACCTTAAAACGAGGTAGATAGGAGTAGATTCAAAATTACTATTGATAATAATTAAATTTTTAATTATAATATTCTTATTCTTCTTATTATAATTGGGTTATTTATTATGGACTTATCCTTGAATAGTATTGGTGGGCTGGAGCGTTTTAGAGCTTCTGAGGCTTTTTTACGATTAAAACCAGAGGAAAGGAATTTCCTAGATAGGTATAGCGTCAAGGTTTTATCAAAGCCGATAACTACAGAGGACTTAATTGAGATATCCGAGATTGATGATCCTTCTCTAGGACGTACCTATAAAGGGGCTGGCGAAGTCCAATTTGCCATTCAGCAGCTCTATACAACTGGCATAGAAATCGATTTTTTTATGTTAGGTCGGCCATATTTGTTTTTTCATAGTCCTCAATCACAGGAATTTTTCTATTTCAGAACAAACCATGGGGACTCAATAGGTGCAGAGGAAACGCTTGAAGTCCTTGAAATTGCTTCAGGAGAATGGAAAAGAGTGACTGATTTGAAATTATTTACAGGAACTCTAGGTGATGAGGATGAACCTAACTATGATGGATTGATTAAAGCGCATGATTTAGTGGTTCAATTTAATCGTGATCAAGCTGCTCAAGAGAGTGCTATGAACGAGATTGATTGTTATCATGAGGAAGAGACTGTAACTTCTCAAGAGAGGGGACAAGCGTACTATCATGAAGAGCAAACAAGTGGATTTTGTCAATTACATGCTGCGAATGCCTTTATCGGATATCGAGCTGTTGTACCATCTACTCTTCAAAAGTTTATCGATATTAAGACAGAGTCCTTTAGTCAGGCGCATATTGAAGGACTTGCCCAGGGTGGAGCCGTAGCAATTTCTCGTGGTTTGATGAGTATTGAGGATGGAATTGATATGGGAATGGTAATCGATTATCTTCGCAATTTATCCGATATAGGAGAACTACGACTGGATGAAGATATCAATGAAATTATCGTTGGAAAAATTACTCTGAATGCCAATCAACAGCTCGTGATTATTGATGATCGAACAGATCAAGAAATTGTAGTTGATGAGGCGTTTCTTGCTTTAAAATCAAGGATCATGGTGGGTACTTTTGCGCCTGTCCATTCACAAACTTTAAGAAAAAATGATGATAATTCTTGGACGGTGGTGGATAGTTTGCATGCCTCTCAAGAAGTAGTTGATGATTTTGTGGGTTTTTTCAGGAAAATGCTCAATACGCAAAAAGATATTATGGGTACAACATCATTACCCTTTGCTATTCTATAATATAGGGTCTTCCCGCTTGGGGAGGATTTCGTCGATAGTGCCATGAATAATCCTGGCCGATCTTGCACCTGTGATGTGGTGGATGGCCCATTCTAGCATTACGCTAAGGCGATTGCGAAAGCCTATTAGGTAGGCGACGTGGACAAAGCCCCAGATGACCCAGGCAAAGATGCCGGTAAAGCGAAAGCGTCCCATGCTCCCTACGGCTTTAAAAGAACCAATGGTTGCAAGATTCCCTTTATCGAAAAACTTAAAGTGGGGGCGATCCTTTTTAGAAGGGGTTTTCCTTTTAAATTCATTTTTAAGCAGTTTGCCCAGAAACCGCCCCTGTTGGATGGCTACTGTGGCGACACCGGGCAAAACTTTTCCTTTTGGGGTTTTAAAGTGGGCTGCGTCACCGATGACGAAAATCTCAGGGTAATAGGGGAGTGAAAGGTCTTTTTCAACAATGACCCTTCCTTGGCGGTCTTGTTCAGCATTGAGGGTGTTAACAAGAGGTGGAATCGTATTTCCCGCTGCCCAAATCACATTTTTCGATTCAATGAATGTGTCTCCTACCTCAACTCCATTTTCAGTAATATTGGTTACAATTCGATTGGTAAGGACAGTGACCCCGAGCTTTTCGAGATCTTTCTTAGTGCGCTCCGATAGTTTTGGGTGAAAGGGGGGCAAGAGACGGTCGGAGCCTTCAATGAGGTAGACTCGGGCCTTTTCTGTGCTTATGCGACGAAAGTTTTTTCGCATGGTTCTTCGGATAAGTTCGGCGATAGTCCCTGCAAATTCAACCCCAGTCGGCCCTCCGCCAACGATGACGAAAGTAAGATACTTGTAGGATGATGAGATAGAATCGAGCCTTTCTGCCTTTTCAAAGGAGATCAAAATTTTCTCGCGAAGGTTGAGGGCATCAGGAAGGGTTTTAAGCCCCGGAGCAAAGGGTTCCCAGCTATCTTTTCCAAAATAGGAATGTCTGGCTCCCGG
>JAJZEO010000030.1 GCA_021847505.1 bacterium | reverse complement strand
GCTATGGAGGTAATGGGATGGGAATAAATGCGGGCTGCATCCATGAAGGGTCTCCTTTTGGGTCATAGATAGGGACATTCCTCAGAAGCATTATACCGAAAATATTAATAAAGAAACAGTAAAGAAGTGTTTTTAATTCGTCCGTCTTTGGGCTCGAAGAGGTGCTAGAGGGTCAGTTTCAATCTCTTCAAATTTTGTGTGAAGCTCCTCAAAATTAATGATGAGATCAGAGATGACTGTGGTGATGATTTGGTGAACTTTTGCTAGGGTCAGCCAGTGAAAATAGGATGATTCAAAATATCTTTTACCATCTGTGCGCAAAATCATCCCCATTAATAATTCTGGTTGGGCTGGATAAGACAAGTGGCAAAAATGTGAGGTCGTAGCAAAAAAATCAGACAGTTCCCCAAGCCATTCGATTGATTTTAATGAAGGCCACCACAGAGGCTTCTAGCGCATTGAGCTTCATTTCTACAAGCGTTCTTGCCTTTGAAGGGGAAGGCGGTTTCTTTTCGTTTAGAAGAGTTTGACCATTTATGCATAGATGAAAATAAACAAGTTTGGTTATTCGATTAAGACAGCGAATTTTATTGCTTACCATCATGTATCCATGTGACAGTGCCTTTGCTGTTTCTTCCGCTTCACACATCGATTCTAGGGCTAATTTAGGATCGTGAAAATTGGCAAATTGATCGTATGCAGCACGGTGGCATTCAAGGGCATCAACGATAAGTCCTGAGAGTTGACTTATCTCGAAAAAACAAGAGATCGCGATATTTAAGTAAGTATGGCTACAAGCTTCTACCTCCTGATGAGTGCTAAACCCCCAACTCCCACAAAATGCGATCTTAAAGGGATCGGTGGCTTCGAGAGGTTGTCGTACAATTGTATGAGTTTGAGGTATTGAGATTCTCTCGATGGCATCTATGGCAGTTTGGGCATCGGGGTATTGTTCTAAGAGTGGTCGGACTTGGTTTATGGAGTTAACCGGATGAGAATAAATGGGAACACTATCCATCTTAGACCTCGCCGTTTCGGTGTTATTTCTGCGCTTAGTATAATGTAAAGTAATAATTTAAATATAGTGAATAATTTTTAAAGAAATTTAAGGGATTTGCTTGAAGTGTCTTGAGAAGACATTCCCTGGGATAGAAGCGGCAATGAAACGTTGCCGAAGGTTAGGATTTGAGTGGTTTAAGAAGAGATTTGTAAAGAAAGTAAGGGGAAAGGTTGTTTCCCATGTAGGTTTGATTGATTACCCGATGATGATTCAGGGGCAGCTTTACAATGTGGGGGCACTTCATGGGATTTGTACGGAAAAGCAACACCGAGGCCGAGGGTTTGCTTCAGAACTGATTTATGAAGCACTGCAATGGTCGTCAAGCCGAGTTGATTTTGTTGTGCTTTTTTCCAAGATTCCTTCTTATTATGAAATGTTCTCTTTTCGAGAGGTTCGGGAGACCCGATTTTATTTGCCGATTTCCCATCAAGGGGGATCTAGGTCATTGAGGGAGATGAGCTCTCCCAAGGACGATGCACTTTTTGTGAGGCTTTTTGCTTCAAGAGCGCCGTTATCAGAACGTGTTTGGGTGAAAGACAGGGGGGAATTTGCTTCATTTAATACGTTGAATATTTCCTATCCGAAATTTTGGACACTTCATTATAGCCCCTCGACAGATATGATTTTTTCTTTCATCATTGTGGAAAAAACTCTTCATTTGTTTGATGTAGTTGCAAAAACACTTCCTTCACTCGAGATGATTCTCGATCATCTGTCAACAGGGATTGATAGGATCTATTTTTATTTCACGTGCGAACAATTCACTGATAAAGCAGTTTCCGAACCTTATCAATTTGTTCAGGAACAATTCATGGTTTTAGGCAAATGGCCAGGCCAGGATCCGTTTATGATCTCTCCCATTAGTCATTGCTAGGTTAAGTAGTTGATGCTATAACAGGCAGCCTGTGATTGCTTTTTTTGTCATATTTATCCTTTTAGCAAGAGAGGTTTCTTCTATGGAACATAGTCTAATGAGTGCTTATGCAATGGATTCTTCGACGGGTGAAGTGGTCATCGATATCAATGCTGATTTAAGTGTGATTCCAGCTTCTTGTTTGAAAATTGTAACGACAGGGGCAGCATTGCATCTCTTAGATCCTAATAGTCGATTTGAGACCCATTTAGAGATTGATGGAGAGATTGATGATGCAGGAATGCTTCACGGAAATATCATTGTTAAAGGGGGTGGAGATCCCTGTCTTGGTTCAGATCGAATCGAGGGCAATCCTGATTGGAAGAGAGAGTTGGAAATTTGGGTTGATGCAGTCCAGGCATGTGGGATCAAAGAAATCGAGGGGGATCTCATCGCTGATGCAACTTGTTTTGAGAAAGCAATGGCTGCTCCAAGTTGGAGTTGGGAAGATTTAGGAAATTACTATGGAGCTGGCGCTTCTGGTTTGTCTTTTTGTGAGAATAAGTATGAGATTTTCTTTAAGCCGGGACTCTATGTAGGGGATGATGTGACCATGTTGCGCACAAATCCTCCCTTTTTGGGGCCGCTCGTCATAGAAAATGAATTGAAGACAGGTCCAGAAAATAGTGGCGATCGCGCTTGGATTTTTGGATCAGAGTTTTCGCAGATTCAGCACATTCGGGGCACGATTCCTTTTGGGGTCGAAGAATTCTCCATCAAGGGGGCCATCCCTGATCCGGGACTTTTGGTAAAATTGTTGTTCGTGCGTGAATTAGAAGAGAGGGGCATCGTGCTTCATGGGGGAAAAATTGAGGGTAACAACTGCAGAAAAAGCATCCATGTGACCTATTCTCCTACGATAGAGGAGATGATCTACTGGGCTAACCAAAAGAGCATCAATCTGTACACCGAGCATCTTTTAAAGAAGATGGGAGAAGGGTCTGCTTTAGCAGGGCTTCAGGTAGTTGCGGACTTTTGGAGGGAAAAAGGAGTTGACTGGGACGGCTTTTATCTGGCCGATGGGTCGGGGCTTTCGAGGAGAAATTTAGTCACAGCTAAGGGGATGGGGCAAATCTTGGTAATCATGAAAAATTCCCCATTCTTCTCGCAATTTTTTGCCTCTCTTCGTAATCATCTCGATTTAATTACGGCAAAAGATGGGAAAATGTCCTTCGTCAAGGGCTATGCGGGGTACACAGAGCATGCAGTTATTGTCATTTTCATCAATCACTGTGCGGATGAAAAAGAGGCTATAGAGTCAGTTAAGCGGGTTTTATTGGAGGTTAAGACGGTTAGGGCTGGCGCTAAAACTTAAAAAACCTTATTCTCGTCTTCTTAAAATCTTTAAACTTGGGAAGGCGATGGAGAGTAGTGGGGTACTTGGATGTACTAAAACTGATGCAGAAGGTAGGTTAATCGTTTACGTAAACGCTTTGGTCATGGAGGTCGATTATGCTGGGCGTACGTTTGAAGTCCTTCCTTATTGTCCCCCACAGATGCTAGAACAAGCAAAAGAAGGTGTCCAAGAAAAATTTGAGGAAAAGTATAGAGGAAGGTTTGGTTCCGAAGCATTATGGAAAGAATTTTGTGGCATTTTTGGTTCTGCAGAAAGAGGTGTAATTTTTAGGGGGGGAGAGAGGTCTCTTTATGACATTGCAGAGAGGGATATCTTACGTTTAGTAGGAGGAGCTTCAAAGACGTGGGGGATGGAGTTTCAAAAAGGAAACTTCTATACCGGGTACATGATCTCATCGGGGGGCAAGGTATATGGAAGAATCGGCCTTGGGGAAGGGTATCTAGAAAAAGATAATTTAACTGATAAATATGGCAAAGGGAGGCTTTTGATTTATAGGGCACAACGTCCCTTCGATGATCAGATGAGATTTGGGGGTACTTGTTCTGCCGAGTGTCTGGTGGATGACTGGATTAGAACAGACATACCTGAAGACGAATTCAAAGCGGCATATAGGGCGACCATTTTAGCTGTTTGTATGTTTGCGGGAAAGTATTTGGGTTCCGGTTTCGGTGGGTGTGTGACGCCTAGAAGATTGATCATCACCTTAGTTGATCCAACACAAGTTGCACTAGGGACTCTACCTCTACAAGAACTTAAAATGATAGGGATCAAAAGAAGAATTTTGAAAGATGAATTTGGTTTTCCTCTTTCTGGATATTTATTGCCAAGATCAGTGGATTCGAGAAATTCAGATGAATCTGTAAGAGCGGTCTATGCCCTTGAACAAGCCGATGCTTGGCATGTTGTGGCTAAAATGTTTAAAGACACAAGGTATCATTATGCTTACGGGCATTATGATGTTAATCAATAAGGAAGAATCATGGAATGCGCTAATGTGCCTGGGGCTGGTGTATTGAGCTCAACGACTGAGATGGTTTTGTATCGAAATGCTTTGACAGTCACTGTCAAAAGTGATGGCCGTGAATATGAAATGATCCCTTATTGTTCGCCACAACAATCAATAGCCGCTGTAGCGGCCCTCTCTTCCAAGTTTATTGCAAAATACAGAGAAAGCTTTGGAACGCTGAGGATTTGGAGAGAGTTTTGCAGCGCCTTTGGGACGAAAGAGGCAAGATTAGGACACGGGGATCAAGAGGCTTTTTCGGAAGACAAGGTTGGTAGACTTGCTGAAAGGGATATCTTGCGACTGACTGGCGGGGATTCAGTTTTCTGGGAAAGGAGTTTTGAATCGGGGAACTTTTTTACTGGGTACATGATGCAAGCACAGGGAAGGATTTATGGGAGGGTTGCCTGTGCGGTGGGGTATTCGGAGAAGGAGAATCTTCCTGAAAAGTCTTATGACAAGGCTATTTCTGTTTATAAAGCTGAGCCGCTCACCGATGATGAAAAAGAGGATGGATTAAGGGCCGCCGCTGAATCTATGATCGAAGATGGGATTAGAACCGACATTTCTGAGGAAGAGTTCGAAGGGGCTTACAAGGCTGCTATTCTTGCGGCTCTGGTTTTAGCTGCCCATTTTTTACAATCAAGTGAGCTCGAAAATGAAGGGGTTCCTTTCAGACGGCTTATCGTGACTGTCATAGATCCTGAGCAGTGTAAACCAGGCTCTCTCGATGAGAAAGCCCTTAGAATTATTGCGATTAAGAGGAAAATCTTAGTGGCATACGGCTTTACCCTCGCAGGGTATTTATTGCCCTGTTCGATCGATCGGAGAAATTCAAGTGAATTCATTCAAGCTGTTTATACAACGAACAAAAGTGGCGCTAATCAGGCTTTGGATCGGCTTACAAAGTGGCGTGTTTTATATACAATAGGAAAGTAGGAGGTAATCAATTGGAAGGGTTAGGTGACTGTGCTATTGTCCAATATTGGTCAGTAGAGGGGCAAGGTATGAGTTGGGGATCTGGTTCTCTGGAAGCAGGAAATCAAGATCAAATCATTTTTGATCAATTGAGAAGAATTCAAGAGATAACACTGGCGCGGGCAGAGCTTAATTATTTGAGACATGTTGCCTCTGGTGGCTCTTTGAAAGTAGAAAGGGATGGGCGCTCCGATTTGACCAGGCTGCCTATGGTAAAATTTTTTGAGAGTAGTTTGTCGGACCTTGGCCTACCGGCAGAGCTCTTCTATGGAAGGGTTGTAACTGTCTATGGAGAGTAGGTAGTTTCTCATTACTCCTTTCTTATTTATTCGAACTTCGTCATAATCGTAGGGCATGATCACGATTCAAGACCTATCTTATGAGTTGGGCGACCGGCTTCTGTTCGCGGATGTCTCTTTGAACCTTTCTAAGGGCCAGCGGTATGGGGTTGTCGGCGCTAACGGGTGCGGAAAATCGACATTCCTCAAGATTTTAGCTGGGGAGTATGAGAAAGGAGATGGGGAGATCACCATTTCCAAAGATTCGACTTTGGGGTGGTTGAAGCAGGACCACTATTTATATGAGGATGACACCATCCTTGACGTAGTCTTGCGAGGTCGGAAGGATCTTTGGGCGTTGATCTCTCAGAAAAACGAGCTTCTTGCTTCGGAGGAATTTACAGATGAGATAGGGGTCAAATTAGCCTCGGTGGAGGAGCGGATAGATCACATTGGTGGCTATGCGGCTGAAGCTGAGGCGGAAAAACTCCTTGAAGGTTTGGGTATTGACGGAAAGCTTCATCGCAAACCCCTCAAGTTGTTATCAGGAGGTTATAAGCTTCGTTGTTTGCTCGCTCAAACACTTTTCTCCGATCCTAATATTTTGCTCCTCGATGAGCCAACTAACTATCTTGACATTGTTACCATCTCCTGGTTAGAGAGGTACTTAAGGCAAGATTTTTCCGGTTTGTTGTTGTTCGTTTCTCACGACTTTCAATTTCTCAATAACTTATCGACCACGATCCTCGATATCGATTATGCAGAGATTCGGCCTTATCCAGGCAACTATGTTAATTTCCTAAAGAAGAAAAAGGAAGTGGCGGAGAATAGAGATGCGGAAAAAGCCAATGTCGAGAGGCGAATTGCTGAATTGCAACGCTTTGTCGATCGATTTCGGGCAAAGGCTTCAAAAGCAGCGCAGTGTCGTTCGAGAGAGAAAATGATCGCTAGGTTACAGATGCCTGACGAAAAGATCTCAAGCCGGATTGCCCCTAATTTTCACTTTAATATTAAGCGGCCATCAGGACGTATTGCTTTGAAGGTCAACGAAGTTTCGAAGGCGTTTGGAAGCAATGTGGTGTTGTTTGGAGTCAGCTTTGAGGTGGAGAGAGGGGAAAAGGTAGCCATCATTGGGCCTAATGGTGTAGGGAAGTCCACCCTCTTAAAGATCCTCATGAAGGAGATTCCTGTTGATGCAGGGGGATTCGAATGGGGACATGAGGCGCACGTTTCCTATTTTCCTCAAGAACATAGCGATATGAAGCGGAGCAAGGAGACTATTTTTGATTGGGTGAAGGGGGAAACAGGAGTCTTAGCGCCCAAAGTACAGGCAACCATGGGTGCGATGCTATTTTCCAAGGACGATACCAATAAGACTCTCGATGTGTTGAGTGGGGGAGAGATTGCCCGGGGAATTTTTGGAAAAATGATGCTCGAAAAGGGGAATGTCCTTGTCCTCGATGAGCCGACAAACCACCTCGATATCGAATCGAGAGAAGCGCTTGGGCTTGCCTTGTCCAAGTATGAGGGGACCGTTCTCATTGTCAGCCATGACCGGGAATTTGTTGCTGCCTTTGCCACGCGAATTATCTCGATCACTCCTAATCAAGTGTTTGACTACCCCGGCACTTATTCCGAATATCTTTCTCTTGCTGAAAAATAGTTTGATTCATAGTCGTTATTGATATGGCACGCTCTAAGAAAGAAATATTCATTGCTATTGTGATGTTTACAGTAAGCTCACTGTTTTTATTCTATGAGATGGCTCTCCAAGTTTCCCCAAGCATTATGACAAATCAGTTGATGAAGTCGTTTTCTGTTGATTCGGCGGGTTTGGGTGTGATGGCCGCCTTTTACTTCTACAGTTACACGGGGATGCAAATTCCTGCAGGGCTTCTTTATGACCATTATGGTCCTAGAACCCTTTTGACTTGGGCCTCGCTTGTTTGCGTATTAGGGGCTTTATTTTTCGGCTTTACTGAGACCGCTTTTTGGGCAGCGATTGGCCGTTTTTTAATGGGGGTGGGTTCAGCATTTGCCTTTATTGGTGTTTTAGTGGTGGCTGCAAGGTGGTTTTCTGAATATTATTTTGCTTTTCTTGTGGGGGTGACCCAACTTCTTGCTGCTGGGGGTGCCATGTGTGGGGTAGTCCCTCTTGCTCATGCGGTTGAAGCGATTGGATGGAGACAGACCATGTATTGGCTATCTGGATTGGGCTTTTGTTTAGCCGTTCTCTGTCTCATTATTCTAAGGGACCATCCAAAACACGAATCGAAGAAGGTGATGCCTCATGAAACATCTTTTTGGAGACACATTGGACAAGTCGTGGCACAATTTCAAACTTGGATGATTGGTCTCTATGCGTTTACCGGTTGGGGCCCTGTAACAGTACTTGCCTCTCTTTGGGGAGTTCCGTTTTTAATGGTTCGTTACAATATAGATACTCTCAAAGCTGGATTAGCGATGACCATGATGTGGATTGGAGTCGCTGCGGCCTCTCCTATTGTGGGGTGGCTCTCGAACCTCATGGGGCGTAGAAAGACCATTTTGTGGATTGCTTCTTTAGTGGGTCTTGGTTGTTCAGTGGTTCCTAACGTGCCTTATTCGGCCACTTATATTCTCCTATTTTTCATGGGAGCAGCAAGTGCCTCGCATATGTTAACATTTGCCCTAGTGCGAGATAATAACCGCCCTGGTGTGGTAGCAACGGCAATCGGCTTTAACAATATGGCCGTTGTCATCGGTGGAGCGATTCTGCAACCACTGGTAGGGGGAATATTGACGAGCCTTTGGGACAATGTGACCATGAAAGATGGCATCCCCTATAATACTCTAGGCGATTACCAAGTCGCCCTCCTCGTGGTGCCTCTTCTCTACCTAGTAGGCTTCTTTGTAACCACGCTCAGCATAAAAGAAACCTACTGCAAGGCGAAATACAAAGCCCATCATTAGATTTCTTTTGGCATTTACTAGAAAAAAAAATCAGAGGGGGGAGGGGACCCACCAGAAAACGGCCACGGCGTTTTCTGGTGGGTCCCCCTGACGGCTTTTAACTTTTGCTATTTAGCAAAAGTTAAAAACGGATCATCCTCAGAGACTGTTGTCGAAATAAGACTTTGTCGAGTTTTCGGGATTATTTTGGCCTATTTTTACTCCAAATTCGTTGGGCAATATACAGAAATTGATATTGCCCAACGAATTTGGAGTAAAAATGGGCTCAAAAGAACCCAAAAATCGACCGAAGCTTAATTCGACAACAGTCTCTTAGTTCCATCTATCAGTAGAAAGGGAAACAGGATATGCAAGATAGACAGGATAACAGCATATATCCTATTTATCTTGCTAATCCTGTTATATTTTAAGATTAAGATCATGATTAAGAAATTTACAAAGGAAGACTCTTGGCTTCGTCTTTCAGCTTGTACCTTACCTGTCTAATCAACTCTTGAAGGAGAATAAGTAGCCAACCGGGTTTCAATTTGCCCGCTATTTCTGAAGAATTTAATTACTCAAGTAAAGCTACTACGGTGGGAGTCTCGATATCAATAGGGCCTGAAACAGGGGTTAAAGCACCTTTTATTCCTATTTTAAAAATCATGACGTTGTTTGATTTTTGATAGGCGGCTACTAAAAATTTGCCACTTTTTGTGATGGCAAAATGTCTTGGAAATTGGCAGTCAGGGTGAGAAAATTGACCCATGAACTTTAAATTTTGGCCACCGTTAGTGATTTGAAACTGTGAAATGTTGTCAGCGCCTCGATTTGAAACATAGAGATAACGACCACAAAGGGCAATTTCACCAGCGTAATTTTGTACTTGTGTGTTGCATGCCGGAAATGAGCTCAGATAAGTTAGACCCGAAGAGGGATCAAAGCGATAAATAGAGACTGAAGAAGCTAATTTATAAGCGGGATCAAATTCATTGGCTACATAAAGATAAGCACCATCTTTACTAATAGCCATATGCCTTGGGCCTTGTCCAGAACTACCTTGGGTTTTTGCAAATAACTGCAAGGGGGTGCTATTAAAGGAATCAAATTTGTAGGCGTAAATGTAATTGGCCCCCAAGTCTGTAGCAAAGATGTATTCGATCCCTTGGATCGTTGTTTTTGCTAATCCATGAGTATGCGAAACGGTAGTGGTACTTGAAAACGAAATGAGTTGTTCATAGGGTGTAACTTTGTGATTGTGTTGAATTGGCATCACAGTTAGCCCAGAGGTAGAATTGGTAGAGCCATCACCATAGTTAGCCATAAATAGGGTTTTTCCTAAGTTGTCAAAGAGCAAATGTACAGGGGAATCTAGCCCGGTAGCCTCTCTGTTGAGAAAAGTTAATTGATGATTCTGTTCAATGGCGTATGCTACGATGTAGCCTGGTGCTGTTTCATTCACAGCATATAAAGCATTTTTAGCCGCATTAATACATAAATAAGACGGATTCACGATCGGTCCCTTGGCCTCAGCCACAAGTTGAACTGAAGATTGGAGTTTCCCTTTCCCATCAATCGAGAAATAGTAGATCCCTCTTCCAGTTCCATACCCCGGTGGCAGAGTCCGAGTGCCAATGTAGATCCCTATTGTTTTTTTCCAAGACACTTTGTTGAATTTGGTTTGGTTAATGGGATCGACATTTGGTGGTAGAATACGTTGTTTGGATCAATCGCATTTTTTGTAGCAATGAGCGCATCCACTCTATCCCCATAATGGAGCTCAAGCCATTTTGGGTCGATCTCGCTAAAGGTGTAGTCGGTATATTTCATATCATTATCGGGATAATTGATGTAACACCCTTGCCATGTATCATTGGGGTAAGGTTTACCTCCTTGATCTGCAAATGTCTCTGAATAAATTTTGCGTATCCAGGCGATTTGCGCATTTGCAATTTCTTCTGCTTGACACTCTTCTTCATTTGAAATGCTCCAATAGGTTTGATATTGCCATTTCAATATAGAGCTTCGTTGGAAAACCGAAGTTGTGTTCTCCGTACCCTTATAGAAAGCATTTATAGCGCCACCATAAGAGTCGATTTGTACAAGGGATTGGGTGAGTAGAGGGTTGGGGACACTGAGGTTGTTCCAGAGGGCATTGATGGCTGTATCGTTGAAATTGCCAATTTGATAGACCGACTTATACTTGCCATTTTGGTTTGCCCCGATAGTGTTAACAGTTTGTGTTAGGGCAAACCAGTCATAAAGTGTAGCATTTCCAAGTGGATCACTTAGAGGCATTCCTGCCTTAGAATTAGGAACTTTAGGTTGAATAGGTGTAGAAACCTTATCAGTGATCTCGGGAATGGTTCCTGCGGCCTCTGTCATGGTATTGACAAAATCAACGAGGGGAGCGCTATTTTCTTGAGTGATCGTGCCATCACCACCCACGTACTGAATCGAGATAGTAATCGGCCCCGTGGAGATATGGCTTAGATGCATGAGGGTATATAAACCACCATTCGAGAGGCTAGGGTCGGAATTGTACCATTGATCATCATGAT
>JAJZEO010000111.1 GCA_021847505.1 bacterium | reverse complement strand
GATTTGCAAGAGGAGAAGGGCAGTCAGAAGCTCCAACCCGTTTTTCAAGAGGGGCGCACTTAGCGGCGATGATGGCATCCGATTCAACTCCTCCACAGCGTAAACTTACTCCAGAAGAACTTCGGGGTCATATCATGGCTATTCTTCCTTCCGCTGGACAAACTCAAGAACAGATCGCTACCGCTACCGCATTAGGACTCTATGATCCTAAGACTAATGAATGGCTCTGGGAGCGTATCCCTCAATTTTTTCAGGGGGAAGTGGGTAAACCACTAGCTCCTTACATTGAGCCTACAGACATTTTGGGTGAGTATGCGATGCAGCTATTAACGGGACCAGCCTTTGATCCTGCTACTTTACAACGCGATCGGGCAACCTTTGATCTTCGTGTGAACTTCGGGATTGCGAAGGGGGGCGACTTAGAGCGATTGGTTACACATACTTTGGCTGTTACGACAGAGGGCGATAAACAGGTTCTTCGGCCAAATGGGCTCCACTATTCTCATGCTGTTCATCCCCCCATGGGAGGAAACATCCAATTCAACGGAGGGAATGAGAAACACACCTTCGAGCAAAACATCCAACGTCAGTACATAGAGACAGTGTATACCTATCGGGGTGCCTATTCTGTTGCGGCCTTAAAAGAGGTAGAAGCCTATGACTTGACCGAAATGCTTTCTGACGAAGAGAGACGCCTTAAACGAGCCACAATTGTTCAATCAGGGATGATCACGATTACCGCACGAGGTGGATATGGCTCAGAGCGAATTCCCCTTGCACAGCCCATTCGTGCTCTCTATGTAGCCGCCGCGGGACCTCAATTTGAAAAATATGGAAATGGGGATTTTATTGATGCAGATGGGCAACCTCATCCTAATGAGCTAGAATGTGCCGACTTCATCATCAAGGAAGGTGCAGCTGCCAATCCTACGCCGCTCTTTCCTATCTACTACGAGGAGACAGGAAATGTAATTCCGGCTCATTCGGATGTAAATGATCCTGACATAGCCGAATTGGGAGACAGAAATTATAGTCCCCCCTTCGTTCGTTTAAAAGATGGAGCATTCTTTAATCGGAACGCCTTCCAAGTTGCCACCAAACACTATTTGCACAAGATGCTTTTGGCTACTGTAGTGGATAAAACAGGAAACGGGCCGTTCTATCTAAAAGCGACATTATTTGGAGGAGGGTTCTTTGCCAATGCCAATGAGGCGGGAAATCTACGTCCAGAAGTGACGCACGCCATGCTCGTTGCCTACTTAGAGGCACTTCGGTACAACCTAATTCCTGCTGGAAGTGCGATCGAGTTCACAAGGTATGGCCAACAGTCAGAGTTCCTCCCAGCACTTATAGAAGCTCTAAAGGTAGAAGCAAAACAAATAGGAGTCGAAATCATATGGGCCAACGAAGGAGACCAATGTGATTTTGAACCGAAGCAGGCAGAATCTGGCAACCAGGTGAACCCAGCTGAGTTTAAAGCAAGGGTGATCTTTGGAGCTGCCGACGTGATGTCATGGGCAGGTAATGAAAGGACCTCTGCCAGCGTGGAAGCGGCTCTTGCGAACAACTCCAACCTCCGCTTAGTCATGAACTGGTGGGCAAATCACCATGTGTTTGGTGCAATAAAAACTGCGAGTCAATTGCTTGCGCAATTGATCCCAGCTCTTTGAGGGTAAATTGATGGGACTCTAGGGAGCCAGCGCCGCATGCATCCGAAATGAGGGTGACTTGGTAATCGCGGTCGTGGGCTTCGCGTGCGGTGGTTTGGACGGCCAGATCGGTCGATACCCCTGTGATGAGGAGATGAGTGATTTGGTGGGCCCGTAAGAAGGCCTCTAGCGCTGTAGCATAAAATGCGCTGACCCGATGCTTTGTGATAACGAGATCGTGTGCCTGAATGTCAATGTTTCTATGAAATTCGGTTCCCCATGTGCCCAGCTGGAGCGCTTGATATTTTTTAGCATTGCCAAATAAGGGAGAATGCTCAGGACACTCTAAATAGCCCGGACTAAATCCCACTTTGGTGAAGATGGGGCGAATTTGATTCTTGCGTGCAAACGCAATCACTCGATTGGCCCGCTCCATGACCTGGTGCTGATATACAAAGGTGGCTGTATCCCTAAACTTTCCCTCGAGGTGGACTATATCATTGATGAAATCGATGACAAGCAGCGCGGTCTTCTTCATTTGAATTCCTTTTTGCCGAAGTAGATCACGAGGATTCCTCCGAGAATCACACAGGTGATCCCCATCCAATCATAAAAGTCTTGAGCTTGGTTCCAAATGACAAAATCGGCTATGGCACCCAAGACTACGGCAAGAAAAGAGAGAGAAGAGGTGATTCGAATAGGGGCTTTTGCCAGAGAATAGGTGAAGAAGAATTGATAGACACAACCTAAAAGTCCCATTAAAACTAAAAGAAAAAGGACCTCCCGGTCAAAGGAAACCCAATCTAGAGGAAGAAACAGCGCCGAAATGAAGGTGCTTAGAAGAAAGTTATAAAAGAGAATTTGTGTGATCGAATGTGCCTTGGTCAAAAATCGAATGAGCACGTAAGAGATGGCTGAAAAAATCCCCGAGGCTAATCCAATCAGAGTGGCGGGTTGTAAAAAAGCCAATTGGGGCTTGAGAACAAAGGCAATGCCAATAAATCCCACGCCAATGCCCAACCAGATGCCCCACGGTGTACTAATTCGATGGGTAAGAGCAAGTATGATCGGAACAAATATCGGAGCTGTATTGTTTAACAAAAGAGCATCCGTTAAGGAAAGGTATTTTAGGGCATAAAAAAAACAGGCAATAGACAAAAGAGAAGAGAAAGTTCGAGAGGCTAATCGAAAAAAGTTGATCTCTTTGAATAGGGCTTTTGGAGATTTTACAATCCAGGGAAGAATAAACAAGAGGCTCATCGAAAATCTTGCAAAGACAATGGTATCAGTGGAGGCTCTCTCCCCGATCAGTTTAATCACTATACTCATCAGAGCAAAGCAAAGAGCAGAAAGACAGGCATAAAAAACGCCCATAAGGAGGTGTTGGCGATGTAGAATGTGCATAATTTTTTTTATAAAGAGAGCAATATTAAAAGACAAAAAATTTAGCATCAATCTCGTTTACATTTTTTATCAAATCTGAATAAAATTGCGTTTGGGTTTTTTTACGAGAGGTGAACCGATGTTTCGTGCATTTCTTTGTTTATTTGTTGTGTGTATAATGGGGACCTTGCCTGCAAGGCACTTAGTTGTAAAAGAGGTCTCAAATTTGACTACAAAAGTAAAACAAAAGAAATATTGGCGTTGCTGTGAATGCAATCAGTACTATCAGCAAGAAGAACAGCCGGATGTCTGCACCAATTGTGGAAGTCACAGTTTCTATTTCTTCTATCTATAATCATTTGACTATAGTGCTGCTTTCACCGATTTGATTCTTTTTACATACTCTTGGACAGCCTGAAGTCCCACTGTTTGCGTTAAGTCAGACCCATCGCTTTCAAAGTATGCAACGACTGATTTTTCTAAAAAATAGGGTCTCATCGCTTTAAAAGCAACCATAAGGGCATGGTCAACATGGGAATGAAGTGAGTCCTTGTCAGGAAGATGGACCCGTTCTCTGCGGAGAAAATCATCAACCTGATTTCTAAAGATTCGAGTTAGAGCGCTGACTTTCCTGCCACATGAAGGATGTACGATGATACTCTGGTCATTCGGGAATGTGGAGGTGGTTCTGCTGCCTCTTAAACTCTGAGCAGCATTAATTTTCATTCCACAGAGCCCGCAAGCTGTACTTTCAAAGTTGAAACCAAGATCACTACAAGTAGAACAAGTACTTCCCGCAGCTTCCATTTTTCTCCTCCAAAAAAAGATTGCCACAAGTCTACTTTATCAAATCTTAATGATCAACAGGCAAAATTAGTGGATCACAACTAGACTGACTTTCAAATCAAGTCGATATTTCACGACCTTGTTATTTTCGACTTTAGCATGAATATGCTGAACGTCAATCTGTTGTATATGATTGAGAGTTTTAGACGCTTCTTTTAACCCATTCTCTACCGCCTCTTCAATTGAAGAGCCTTCGGAAATCACCTCAATGATCTTGACAATAGACATAACTCCTCCCTACACTAACTATGATTTCAAGCAGGAAGTCGAGATAAATGCAAAGAAAATTATTCTGGGGAGCGAAAGTCGTAAGTCCTTGGTTAGACTTGGTTGAGAAAGAGCGAGAGATCCTCCCTGAGATGCGTCACCTGACTTTAGCCTTCTTGGGATACTTAGAAGAGCTTCCCCCTTTTCCTCCTGTGCCTTTTACTATGAGCCCCGTAGGCTTTTTTGATGATTTACTCTTTTTGCCTTCAGATCATCCACGTGTGGTTGCCTATCACCTTGAATTTCTCTCAGGCAAAGAGGGCCTTTTCACTTTACAAAGGGCTCTAACAACAGAAACGCGAGAATTCCTTCCTCACATTTCGATATTGAGGTCTCCTAAAGCCAAATTGAGCCTTTGGGAAGAATGGTTTACCCCTCTGCCCTTTTACTTAGAACAAATCTGTCTTTATGAAACGGTAGCCCCCTTAACATATGTAACAGTTACACATCTTGATCTACTTCCCCCTTTTCGAGAAATTGAACATACAGCAGACCTTGCGTTTCACATTTATGGGGAGGAGATGGGACAAATCTATTTGCATGCTACCCTAGCACTGGCATTTCACTTTCCCCCCATGATTATGGAATACAAGCCACTAAATTTTAGCACACTCGACGATCTTATTGTTGCATTAAACCGCTTAATCACCAAAGTAGATACGGAAAAGGGATGTCCTTTTAAAGCTGTGAGTTTTTCGGGAAAGCCCCGGGAGACTGCTAAGTTTACTGAATGGGAGATGATTGTCGATGTTTAAGTTAGATTACAAAGCCCCATGTACTTACCTGTTGCCTAAGCAAGGCCCCATGCGCGTCCCTGGTTTAGTGATTGCCTCGGAAAAGCTATTAGAACAGGAAGGGATGGAGGAGCCTCTCCGCCAAGTCCACAATGTAGCTACCTTACAAGGAATCATAGGCCATAGCATCGCCATGCCTGATATGCATTGGGGCTATGGCTTCCCCATTGGCGGAGTAGCGGCCATGGATGCCAAAGAAGGGGTGATTAGTCCTGGGGGAGTTGGTTATGATATCAATTGTGGCGTTCGCCTGGCTACGATCAAAAGACCTTTCTCAGAATTTTCAGAAAGCAGCAAAAGTAAATTAATCAATCGCTTATTTACCCTGATTCCTTCAGGAGTGGGACATGGACATCAAGGACAGGCGCTTTTGGATAGTGATTACCGCCAACTTTTCCAAAAGGGGGCCCGGTGGGCGATTGAACAAGGATTTGGGAACGCTCATGATCTCGATTTTATGGAAAACTACGGCGTAATCGGAGGATCGGATTTTTCTGCCGTTTCCGCGGTTGCTAAAGAAAGGGGAAAGAGACAATTAGGAAGCATTGGATCAGGAAACCACTTTGTAGAGATAGGGGAGATAGAGAAGATCTTTTTTCCCCAAGTTGCGAGTGAATGGGGGATTGAAAAAGGGGAAACCTACGTGTTGATCCACTCCGGTTCCCGAGGACTAGGGCACCAAGTCTGCCAAGATACCTTAGAAAAATACATCAGGGAAGGATATGCAAAAGATCTAATAGACCGTCAATTGGTTGCAGCTTCTATTAACAGTCCGCAAGGACAAGAATATTTTGCGGCCATGGCTGCTGCCGCCAACTATGCATTCAACAATCGACAGAAGATCCTCCACCAAGTCAGAATTGCTTTTTCGGAAGTTTGTGATCTTCCCTTAGAGCAGGTCAAACTTCTCTATGATGTGTGCCATAATATTGCAAAATTTGAAGATCATCTTGTTAATGGACAAATGAAAAAACTTTGCGTTCACCGAAAGGGTGCTACGCGAGCGTTTGGTCCCGGGCACCCAGAACTTTCCCCCCTGTTTCAAAAGACGGGTCAACCCGTGATTGTTCCTGGGGACATGAAGCGCGCAAGCCACCTTCTTGTCGGGTCTGGAAATCCCCTGACTTGGTGTAGCTGTTGCCACGGTGCAGGACGGGCTCGAAGTCGTGCCCAATCCATGAAAGTCTGGGGAGGAAAAAATCTCGAAGAGAAATTGGCAAAAGAAGGAATCTCGATTAGAGCCTCATCAGAAAGAACCATTGCCGAAGAGATGCCCGATGCCTATAAAGATGTCGATGACGTTGTCGATGCTGTCGAAGAAGCCAAACTTGCAAAAAAAGTGGCGCGGCTCAAACCTTCCCTAGTCATCAAGGGATAATCTAGGGGGTGATCACTTTATGAAGCCCTTTTTCATTAAACATGGCCAAGGTTCCAGGCTCAAAGATGATCGACTCACCAAGACCGGTGGCGATCCCCGTTAAAAGCGGGTTGTGTGAGACGACGAGCACATCAAGATCCCTCGGAATGATCGAAAGGGCTCTGTGTGGGTCTGAGGAAGGGGAGAGCTCCTCCATTTCCTTCAATACTGCCTTACCGCAGAGGAGTGCAGCTGTTTCTTTCGTCCGATCCTTGGGGCTAGTCAATACAAGTTCGAAGTAGACCCCCTCCTCGTCTAATAGTTGTCTTAACAACTTAAGCTCTTCAATCCCTTACGGGCTTAAATGCCCTGTATTAGGGTCGTACTTTCCATGTCTGAGTAAAAAAATGTTCATCCGCTTAAAAAAACGACTTCAGCTTGTCGAAAAACGAGCGTGTTTGGGGAGAGTTTTGCGGTTTCTCAGTTTCGGCAAAACTGCGCAAGATCTCCTTTTGCTCTGATGATAAATTGACAGGAGTTTCTACTTGGACATGGACGAGAAGATCTCCTGTCCCATTTCCATGGACATTCGGAAAGCCTTGTCCTTTGACGCGTAGAACCTTGCCAGGTTGAGTTCCTTCCGGGATCGTCATGCGATAAGTGGATCCAAGGGGTGTCGGGATTTCTTTTTTAGTTCCAAGGGTGGCTTCAACGAGACTAACCGGTAGGGCTAAGATGACATCATCACCCTCCCTTTTGAATACCTCGTGAGGTTTAACCTGGACATAGACATAAAGATCACCAGGAGGGCCCCCATTTTCTCCGGCATCGCCATAGCCGCCCATTTTCATTCGCATGCCTGAATCGATTCCAGGGGGGATTTGAATCTTTACGGTTTGCTTCTTCTTCTGCTTACCTGAGCCATGACATGAAGAGCAAGGTTTTGCAATCATGGTACCTGAACCATGGCAATTAGGGCAGGTGCTCGTCATACTAAAAAAGCCCCGCGTTTGTTGTAATTGGCCGGAACCATTGCATGTCGAACACGTTTTTAAGTCAGATTTACTCGCTGCGCCACTTCCCTCGCACTTCTCGCAATTGGCGTAGTTGGTAATTACGGCCTCTTTCTGAGCACCTTTAGCCGCTTCATCAAAAGAGATGACAATTTGAATCTTCTTGCTAGCGCCTTGTCTTGCATATGATGACTCATTACCCCCTTCAAAGCCAAAGAAACTATCAAAAATCGAGCCGCCGCCAGGGCCTCCTCCACCGCCACCAAAGGCACCCATGAATGTGCGAAGAGCCTCTTCCATTGAAGAAAAACCGGGCCCGCCGCCCATTCCAGAGCCGCGTACCCCCTCTTTTCCAAACTGATCGTAGGTCTTTCGCTTATTCTCATCCGAAAGGACTTCGTAGGCTTCAGAGATCTCTTTGAATTTTTTCGAAGCGTCCTCATCTCCCTGATTTTTATCGGGATGGTATTTAAGAGCCATCTTTCGATAGGCTTTTTTGACTTCTTCAGGTGAGGCACCCTTGGAGATACCTAGGACGTCGTAATAATCTGACATGATATGAACTAAGGTCTGCTTTTTTTACGATACTTGAGGGCTTGCTTTTGCTTATTTTTTTCCCGTACAGAAGGCTTGTCATAGAACCGTTTTGCCTTGACGGTCTTCATGACCCCTTCTTTATCAAGTTTCTTTTTGAGAGAGCGCAGGGACTTTTCGATGGCTTCTCCGACTCGGACTTTCACAGTGATCATCTACCAATTTCCTGTTTTAGTTTGCACGTTGGTCCTTAAATAGTACACTAAAGCTTAAATTTCTGGATAGGCAATTTCAAGTTTTTCCTCATTTTCCCCTGCCATCTCCAATATGTAGCTTCCAATGGCTGACATGTCAAGGGGCATTTCATCACTTTTTTGGGTAGGATCAAACGAGGAATACTCAATCTGGCCACCTTGTTTTAAGAAAGCGCCCTTGCTTTTTCCAATAGGAACAAAGGGCTTATTCCTTCCAATGAATGCCGAATATCCAATAATAGGCTTTTTCTTGGCATAGGCGAGAGTTTTTGCAGTCATGACCCCGATCCTCGTTCCTGTAAAACTTCCCGGACCTGTACAAACAGCAAAAATAGAAAAATCATCAAGGGAAAGTGAGTGATCCCTTAAAAGAAGGTCGAGTCTTTCAAGAAGTAGGCAAGTTTGGGTCTGAGGAGGGACAGATTTGCTATCAATGAGGGCTTCTCCCTTAAAAAGAGCAACATAACCATCATTTCCCGAAGTATCTATAGCCAGTATTAACATAAATTAATTGAGGTTTCATAAAAACTACGATGAAAAAATATCATAGAATGGTTTAATTAGGGAATAGATTGATAAAAATAAAAAAAAAGATGAAAAATCGTTCTTTTTTTTAAAAATGATGTTAAGATGAACAACACATATAAATAGTAGGAGAGTCTTTTTGGCTAACAGTGAATTTATGGGCGACGCCCAAGATGATCTTTCAGAACTTTTAGGACAGGATTCAGGAAAAAAAATCGGTGAGACGAGCATCGAGGATTATCCTGAGAATCTCCCTATTATTGCAATTACCGCAAAACCCTTTATGCCTAATATGGCGATGCCGCTTCATATTGAGCCAGGGGTCTACCACGACCTTCTTAAAGAGATTACGAAACTGAATAATAAGTACATTGGGCTTGTCTTGACCAAAGATAAAGACCAAGATATTTATGACGTTGGTTTTGATGAACTTTATGATGTCGGTGTGGTGGCAAGAGTTTTGCGCATACTCAATGTGCAAGATGCCGGGGCACAAGTCATCCTCAATATTGAACGACGCTTTAAAATCGAAGGTCCTGCTTCAAAAAAGAAGAGCAAGTACTTGGTAGCCAAGGTAAAGTATCATGAAGAGACTGTTCCTGCCGATAAAAAAGACATCATCACTGCTTATGCAAGCAATTTAATCAAGACGATCAGGGAATTAGTGGCTCACAGTCCGATTTTTAAGGAAGAATTGCAAATCGTCCTCTCTCATTCAGATTTCGCTCAACCATATAAGCTTACGGACTTTGCTGTGGCTTTAACAACAGCGACGCGAGAAGAACTTCAGGATATTTTGGGGACATTTGACCTGATTAAGCGGATGGAAAAGGCCCTTGTGCTTCTTAAGAAAGAGCTCGATATCAGTAAACTACAAGTGATGATCAACCAAAAGATCGAATCGACCATTTCAAAAACACAACGGGAATATCATTTACGTGAGCAGCTCAAACAAATCCAAAAAGAGCTGGGAATGGCGAAAGATGACAAAACTGTCGATGTCGAAAAGTTCCGAGAAAGGGCTAAAAAACTTAAATTTACAAAAGAGGCGCAAAAGGTTTTTGAAGAAGAGCTCGATAAATTAAGTGTTCTTGATGTGCAATCAGCGGAATATTCTGTTGTAAGAAATTACCTTGACTGGATCACGGTTTTGCCTTGGGGAGTCATGGAGAAAGAAAATGACAACTTAAAAACTGCTGAAGATACGCTCGAAAAAGATCATTATGGCCTAAAAGATGTTAAAGAAAGGATCCTTGAGGTCATCTCTGTAGGTCTTCTTAAGAAGGCAGGGACAAAAGGGTATATCATTTGTCTAGTAGGTCCACCAGGAGTGGGAAAAACGAGTATCGGAAAATCGATTGCCCGTGCGTTGAACCGCAAGTTCTATCGATTCAGCGTTGGCGGTATGAAAGACGAGGCAGAAATTAAAGGGCATAGGAGAACCTATGTGGGAGCCATGCCAGGAAAAATTGCTCAAGCTTTAAAACATACCGGTGTGAGTAATCCAGTAATTATGCTCGATGAGATTGATAAGATCTCCTCTAGTTATCACGGTGATCCGGCTTCAGCCCTTCTTGAGGTGCTCGATCCTGAACAAAACAAAGACTTTCTCGATCACTACTTGGATATTCGTTTTGACCTATCGAACATTTTGTTCGTTGTCACAGCTAATACGACAGATTCGATCCCAGGTCCTCTATTAGACCGTATGGAAGTGATTCGACTCTCAGGGTATATCGAAGAGGAAAAGCTGCAAATCGCCAAAAAATATCTCATTCCTAAGAACCGTAAAGATGCGGGTCTCAAGGCTACAGATATTTCCTTTACTAATGAAGGCTTGAAATTCCTAGTCGATGGTTATTGTCGTGAGGCGGGGGTTCGAAATCTCGAAAAGAGCATCAATAAGATTATGAGAAAAATCGCTACTGAAAAAGTACGGGCGGCCGAATCAAAGAACAAGAAAGAAGAGGCTCAAAAGCACCAGATCACACCCAAGATGGTAGAAAAATATCTGGGTAAGCCGATTTTTACTTCTGAGACTTTTTACGCTAACGACAAGATTTCTGGAGTGGCGACTGGTTTGGCCTGGACATCTATGGGAGGGGCTACTCTCTATGTAGAGGCTGTGAAGAACCCTGGGAAAAGAAATCCACTTAAACTGACAGGAAATTCAGGCGATGTCATGAAAGAGTCGTCTACAATTGCCTACACTTACCTGATGAGCGAAAGGGATAAGTATCTTCCCAAAGACTTTAACTTTGAAGAGCAAGAAATCCATCTTCATATTCCTGATGGAGCTACCCCTAAGGATGGTCCTTCTGCAGGGATTACATTGACGACAGCGATGATTTCTCTTTGCACCAATCAGCCTGTTCCTCATGACATTGCCATGACAGGGGAAATTACCACAAAAGGTAAGGTACTACCCATCGGCGGATTGAAGGAAAAGGTGATTGCTGCAAGAAGGGAAAATATCCACAATGTGATTCTTCCTAAGGAAAATGAACGGGATTTTAAAGAACTCCCCGACTACTTAACTAAGGGAATGAAGTTTTTCTTTGTGGAGAAATACGAACAAGTTTACGACATTTGTTTTGGAAAAGGATTGAAGACGAAGAAAAGCGTCAAAAAATCCTAAGAGACTATTAGATTGAGGTTGATTGCGAAAGGTCGCTGCTTTTGAAAGAGCCGAAGATGCACGATGCGTCTTTGCTCGTTTGATGGAACAGAACATCGATTGCCAGCTCGATGAGAACGATCAGGGACGCTTCGAAATTTGGGTGAGGACAGAGGATCAACTCATTCAAGCTAAGCAAATTGTCGACGAATTTCTAGAAAGGGGAGAGGGAAATCATCATGAGCCTCCCCCAAAAGAGAAGATAGAAGAACCACCGCCT
>JAJZEO010000098.1 GCA_021847505.1 bacterium | reverse complement strand
TTTCTGATATGCAATGTGCATTGGAAGAGAATTTTGAAAAAGCTTCTGACACGCGCTTCAGAGTAGAAGGCAAAGTGACGATGGCGAAATGGCTAATGGAGCGGGATGTCATACAGGATACGATCAAGAAAAACCCCCAAGTGACGTTCATTGATGGGACGGGGAAGGGGCTTATGTTCGATGGGGCTTCTGTAAAGCAAGATTGGGAAGCTCATCAATATGAGCTCAGAGATATCAAGGGATTGATCCATGAATGGACTGAGTCATCTAAATTTTCGATAGCCGCAGAAACGATTGAAGAAAAGCTCAATCTTCTGAAACAAAGTTTTAAAAAATGTCACGAGATCATTTCAGAAATATTAGAGGAACTTGAAGCGCTCAATGTTGAAGGGGAAACAAGAGAAGAAACTCCTAGAGAGGCGGTGCTAGAGATGGATCTTGAAGAGGAGATTGCTTATCAGCTCGCTTTGAAAGGCGCTGCATATGCCTGGACATTCCACATCAAAAAGGCTCTTCAAAAGGAATCTTCCAAGAGACCTCTTTTTTTCATTAAGAGCCGCCTCTATCGCAAGTTACAACTCTTTATCGAAGAATATGTGAGGAGTATATGACCAAGATTTGGAGTGCAACATTCCAAGAAATTCCCTTTGAGGTGTATCAATACAAGACTTCAAAAGGGGGGCTTGGTTATCTAATTTCGGCCAGTGGGCAAGCAGTCGCGATCGATATTATCGACGGACCGCTTCTTGTGGAAGAGCTTGAAAAGAACCATCTTATTTTGTCAGCCTTGTTGCTCACGGGGTATGATGAAGACCACATCGAGGGGGCCACATATTTAAAAGAAAAAACAGAGTGTCTTGTCATTGGACCTCCTCATAAAGAGTATGCTTTCCTTGATCAAGATGTGGCTGATGGAGAGGAAAATTCTATAGGTCCTTTTTCTTTTATTGTGTACACAATGCCAGGTTGTGAGCAAGACCATGCTTGTTATTTCTTTTCTGAATGTCTTGCCCTTTTTTGTGGGGATAGCATGAATCATTCAAGCTGTAAGAAGAGCCTGGACCTGCCCGATCAACTCTATTTTGAAGCGGTGCAAAGAATCAAAAAACTTCCCCCCAAAACACTTCTCTTTTGGGGGCATGACCCTCAATGGGGAGAGGATCATTCAATTCTTCGGTCACTTGGAGAGGAAGTTCTCTTAAATCCCTTTTTACGGGCCCAAACTCCAGGTGAATTCATTACTCTCTGTGAGAATAGTGACTAGTTTGAGGTTGCCTGATCATTCCCAAAGTTTCAGCCAATCTGTAGCCAAGCACTTTGATAGGGTCGGCCGCAAAATGAGCACATCGATAATCGACAGCGCTAATCATCAATTTGTCTGGTGCTTTCTTAAGGTGTATGCAAACTTCCACTTCTGTAAAACGGGGATGGCATGCGAAAACATAACGAATTTTACCTTCCCTGGGGTTTGAATGAAAGGAGCGTCGTTCAATGGGGGGATCTTCCGATGGGGTGGTTAAGTAATTAAATAGATCCATGGGATTTCCAGGTTTTGGATTAGGATTGCGACCTGCCACACGGAGGCCTGAGCCGCACAATCTTAAGGCGATTTCATAGGCTTTAGTAATGGTAATTCGGTAGAAGTTAGGGTTTAAACTAAAAGAAAAAGATTTAGGAGAAAACTTGAACTCTGCGACGCGATAATGAACATAAGGAGGGCAACGGTCGGCCTCATCACTTGCAAAAAAACTAGGGCCAACAGCGGCTTCAACGGCCCTTTGAGAGTACCTTCTTGCTTCTAAGCTGGGGTCTTGCGGAGGGCTCATCTCTCTATCTCTATAGTAAGTGCCATTTGTTGAAAAATTGATTGCGAGATCTGTCATTTTTATTCTTTGGTTAAAATTAAATTCCCAAAGACCATAACTGAACATAAGTATTTTGTAAATTTAACAATAATTTTGATGCTCTTTAGATTGTATACCCCTCGTGATTCAAAAGTTGGAATTTTTCAAAACAGAGCTCCGACAGTTTGATCAGCTGAAAGCGGCCGCGAAGCAGTCCCTTGTTAGAAACAAGGGCGATGGAGCGGGATCAAAATGCTGGGGATCTGTGAAGAAAAAAACAACTTTTGAATCACGAGGGGTATAAGTAACAAAAGACGTGTACCAATTTCTTTAACTTTGTTAACCTCTCTTTATGTACTTAACTCAGAAAATCCTCTACTTCGCAATGGTATGGGCCCTACTTTTGACTGGTTGTTCTCCAATGGAGGAATCGGAAAAAGATAAGTTGCGAAAGATGAATGAAGTTTCAGAGGTGATCTATCGTTTGGATGAGGAGCACTTTTTTCATGCAAATGAAGTGATCGTAGCCAATCGAGAAACTTATCCGTGGGAGCCAAAATCGCTTACAGTCGACAAAAAAATCACCAAAGAGCATTTTCGTTGTCGAGGAAGTGCGCAGAACGGATGTAAATCATTGATCGACGCAGTGGGGGACAAGACAAAAATGATTGACTGCGGCGGAATGGAAAAACATGGATTGCCTTATCGTGAAGAAGGGGAGTTCATTTATCCTGCGTTGATTGAAATTCTCAATTATATCCAAGAGAAAGTGGGGAGAAGGGTTGTGATTACTACAGGGCATCGGTGCCCCGCGCACAATCAATTTGCC
>JAJZEO010000100.1 GCA_021847505.1 bacterium | reverse complement strand
CTTAGTAGCCCGCTCTCTCACCATAGCGGACCACCATCCCCTCATCATAGCGGACCTCACTCTCACAGAGACAGCCCCCCACCAAGAGGCTCCCCACCTCCACTTGGCAGGGGTTTCAGCGGCACACTCACTAGGACTGACGGCGTAGGGTCACCTCTTATTGAGGACGCAAATTCTGCGCCAATCACTAAAATCCCCGAACTTAGAATCACCATTGGAGTAGCTACCCATACGCAACAAGAGATTTCTGCACCAGATGCAGTCACAACCTTTCTTCAACAGCAAGTCGCTTCTTGGATCAGTTCCCATCAAAATGTTTCACTCCAATTATACGACTATTCTAGCCATGGGAGTTTTGACAGACTAATTCGCTTTTTTACCCAGCACCCTGAAATTAGGTGTGAACGGGATCCTCAGCGCTCCTATTTTATCCAGATCTCACCGAAGATCGCAACAGAATCGACCAATGAAAGTGGAGTGAAAGAACGGCATTTTTCCAATGGGGTCATCGAAAAAGAGGAGCCTAAAGAGCGAGAAATTGATCCCTTTTTTGCACTATTTGGTGGAGTCTCCAATGACTGGAAAGGAACCCGAACCTTTCCTAATGGAACGGTACAGGAAGGAACTTTTAATCGCTTGTCTTGGGAACTTGAGTACGGAGTAGAGGCTCGCCCCGATCAGCGCATCTACGTTCGATCACGCGAATTGTACTTGACGTCTCAATTAGGTAAGTTCATTGTGGATCAAGGAGCGGTTATTTTGGTTGAAACAAACGCTCAGCTTCCTATGTACTGTTGCGTTAAATCAGCTAAGGATCCAATCGCTCTATTAGCCAGTGAAATTCAAAATGACCCTCAGAAAGTCCTCAATATCCCACCTCTTTTTACTCGCTCTGATACAGTACGACAACCTCTCAATCTAAAAGCCCTGGTTAGACACCTTTGTACCCCTCAAATCTATGGCTCCAATACAGAACCCTTGATCCTTGTTTCCCAATTAGAGTGGGAACCATTTATCACCCTTCTCCAACTCATCCAATCGCAAGCTGTGGACCTCGAAGAAACCATTCAAAGGCCCCTCAAAGAAAGGGCTCTTTCTCTTTGCCAAGCAAACCCCAGCTTAAAGTATAGACCAGATATTAGAGGAATGGGAATTGCTCTTACTCCGGAAGATGAAGTGTTTTGCCAAGAATATGACCTCGAATCTGTTGCACTCAATACTCTTCGGACATTGCCTTCAGTCCAATTAGAAACATTGTTTGTTCATGCTAATGAATGCCTTAATTTTGGTACGTTAAAAAAACTACGGCAGTTGGGATTTGAAAGAACCGAACCCCCACTAATGATCCCTGGGGAACCCCACATCTTTGGATTGAACATGGACGCTATCGAAGTCCAGGAGACCTTAGACGCCTGGTTAAAGAAAAAAGCCCAAGAGGGCCGACTTCTCACTGCCGAGCAATTTGAGCAATTAGACCCCTCTAAATGGTTTCAAAAAATCAATAATCGTTTTGGCCGCCTCATAGGAAGAGATCTTATTGCAGATAAAATTCAAGAGCTTGGATTAACACGCGTTAAAGTGCCGAATAAGATCATGGTCATTGATGCGGATGAAGAAATCCAGCTTCAGATTGGCCCTCATCTACAGTTTTTTCAAAATGGAAGGGTATTTGCGCAGAAGGTTGAATCTTCAAAAAGGGCTGTAACCATAGATGAAATTACCGAGCTTCTTCAGTTAATCGAAGCAACCGGTTTTGGCGATATCCAACGGTCAAATTTCGTTGTCGCTGAGAATGGGATCTATTTCATTGATACCAATGCTGACGACAGCTTCCATGAAGTTCATTTTAGAGAGGGAATGCATTTTGACGGCATGGTAAATCTCGTCCATGCCCTTCCGGATGATCAACAACGAAAAGAGTTGCTAGACTCTTTAAGCGCGAAGAAAGCTGCCTATTTAAAAGATAAGCAAGATCACGCCTCTGAAGAAGCTCAACGAAAGCAAAGGGAAAAGGCCGCTGCTAAAAGGAATGCCTTCGGCAAACACCGAGCATTTTCATTTAAGCTTTCGGACATATTGAGTGCTTAGTAGCTCCTTCTTCCAATAAGTAGCCAATCGGGTTTAAATCTAAAAATATTTTTTAGGTTGAAGATAATCTCTCTCTCGTCTATATTCACTGCTTTATTTAACTACTTTACGTGGAGAATCGAGGGAGTATGGCCAGGTATACAGGACCTAAAAATCGTATCGCAAGACGCTTCGGAGCAAACGTTTTCGGAAAAGCAAGAAACCCCATGGCTCATAAGCCAAACCCACCAGGTCAGCACGGCGCGAAGAGAAAGAAAAAGTCCGACTATGGTGTCCAGCTCGAAGAGAAGCAAAAACTGAGAGCCTGCTATGGAATGCTTCCCCACAAGATGCTCGTCCGCTATTTCAGAGAGTCTTTGAGAGAGGGGGGCAACACTCAAGGGAACTTCATCCAAAAGCTCGAGTGCCGTCTGGATACTGTCGTCTATCGCTTAAAGTTTGCTCTATCGCCTTTCCACGCACAACAACTCGTTTCTCATGGTCACATTGAAGTCGATGGGAAAAAAGTCGATATTCGTTCATTTCAGGTGAAACCAGGAATGAGGATCACCATTCGCGAAAAGGCGAAAAGTAATGCTCTAGTTAAGCAAGCATTGGATAGATCTGCCATCGATGTGCCTGAGTATTTAAGCCTAGATGCACCTAAATTGTCAGGTGAGCTTATCTCTGTGCCCCATGCAGATCAGATTCCATTACCTTTACCTGTAAACGTTGCCGTGGTTTGCGAGTTTTTAGCCCACACTTCGTAAGGTTGTCTTAAGTGAGTCTATTATTAGGCGCTCATACTTCAGCTGCAGGCGGGGTCCATAACGCCCTTCTTCATGGCAAAAGAATCGGCGCTACAGCTATCCAGTTATTCACCGCCAATCAAAAGACGTGGAATGGTAAGTCGCTCACCGATGAAGATGTACTCCAGTGGGAAAGGGCCCGAGCTGAATCTGGCATTCAAAAGGTGATGAGTCACGACAGCTACCTGATCAACCTCGGCTCGCCTAATCCTGAGATTCTAGAAAAGAGCCGAAAGGCTTTTAATGATGAGCTGAAGCGCTGTCAACAACTCGGCATCGATTATCTGAATTTCCACCCCGGTGCAGCGACACAGGGGACCCGGGAAGAATGCCTCGATACGATCGTCGAAAGTTTACTGCTCATTGCTAACAAAGCTAATCAAGGCTCTACACGTCTTCTTTTGGAGGTGACTGCAGGTCAAGGGACCTCTGTTGGGTGGAACTTTGACGACATTGGCTATATCATCAAAAAAACCAGCGATAAGCTGCCCATGGGCGTTTGCATTGATACTTGTCATGCCTTTTCAGCTGGGTACGATATCTCCACTAAAGAAGGATGGGACAAAACTCTCGCTCTTTTCGAAGAAAAAGTAGGCCTTAAGCATCTCTTTGCCCTCCACCTCAATGATTCAATGAAGCCATTTAATTCGCGTCTCGATCGCCATGCCCACTTAGGAGAGGGAACGATAGGTATCGAATGTTTTAAAGTATGCGTTACCCATCCAAAATTATCCCACCTAATGATGATTTTAGAAACACCGACACCTGAAAGGTGGCCACAAGAAATTGAAATGTTACGAGAGTTTGCCAAGGAGAGAGTCAATGCAAAAGTGTGAACCGCGGGTAAAAAAGTTTTCCCGGACAATCAAAACAAAAGCCTTAAAGGAAGACCCTTCATTAATTGGGGAAAAGGTGACCGTTAAAGGGTGGGTTCGGACTTTGAGAAACCAGAAAACATTTGCCTTCATCGAACTTAATGATGGATCACAACTTTCAAATTTGCAAATCATCGCCGATTCTTCTCTCGCCAATTTTGATGAAATCATCGAAAAGGCAACCACAGGTGCGGCCATTTCCGTAACGGGAGAACTCAAAGAAAGCCCCGGAGATAAACAAGCCGTCGAGGTTCATGCTTCGATAATCGTCGTTCTTGGTGACGTCGCGCCCGATTATCAGTTACAAAAAAAGAGACATTCCTTCGAATTTTTGCGCACACTCGCCCACCTAAGACCTCGGACAAATACCTTTGGCGCGGTGACACGTGTTCGAAATTCCCTCGCTTATGCCACACACAACTTTTTCCAAGAGCGCGGCTTTTCCTGGATTCATACACCTCTCATCACTAGCTCAGACTGTGAGGGGCATGGAGAAATGTTCGCGGTAACAACTCTCGATCTTAATAAGCTTCCCAAAACTCCCGAGGGAGCCGTCGACTATTCGAAGGACTTTTTCGGCAAACCCGCTTTCCTCACCGTTTCTGGCCAGCTGAACGTCGAGGCTTATGCGATGGCCATGAGCGATACCTACACATTTGGCCCTACTTTTCGTGCTGAAAATTCAAATACTTCGCGGCATTTAGCGGAATTTTGGATGATTGAACCAGAAATTGCGTTTGCCACTCTAGAGGACAACATGAATTTGGCCGAAGACTATCTCCACCATGTGGTCGATCATCTGTTCCAAAACAATACCGAAGATTTAGAATTTTTCGATCAGTTCGTTGAAAAAGGGTTGATCGAACGTCTCAAGCATTTCCTAGAATCTCCCCCTGTCCGTATTAGCTACACCGATGCGATCCAGATTCTCTTGCAATCAGGGAAAAAGTTTGAGTTCCCCGTCAGTTGGGGTTGTGATCTCCAGTCAGAGCATGAGCGCTTCTTAACGGAGACCCACTTCAAATCGCCCGTCTTTGTCTACAACTATCCGACAGCGATTAAATCGTTCTATATGAGAAGGAATGAAGATGGCAAGACAGTCGCAGCAATGGATCTTCTCGTCCCTGTCACAGGGGAATTGATGGGAGGGTCAGCCCGTGAAGAGAGGTATGACGTTTTGATGAAAATCTTAAAAGAGAAGAACTTCGACTTTGATACGTATGGCTGGTTCCTAGAACTCAGAAAGTATGGTACAGCGCCTCATGCGGGATTTGGTGTCGGCTTTGAAAGACTCATTCAGTACACGACTGGGATGGAAAACATCCGCGATGTCATTCCATTTCCTCGCTATCCAGGGCATGCCGATTTCTAACCGCCTGGCTTGCTGCGGAATAGGAATATCCCCTGCCAACCAAGAATCTCAAAGCCTTTTCTTTTTGAAGAAGAGGCTTTTTCTTTAAGAGGGTTATTGCGTTATCGACTTGATCCTGAAAACAATACCCTGATTCGACAATTCTGGATGCTTCTTGAAGAGAAAGCCCTAACCGGGTAGCCACCTTCCTTACAATCGCCCTCTCCCCCTTTCCCTTACTCTTTTCCACCCGAACAATCGACTCCAAGAGCTTTTCATCATCTAGGTAAGGAGAAACTTGGGATAAAACATATTGCTGTGAGGCTGTGGAGATTAGGCGCTCTTTCATCTTATTTTTTAGTTCGTGGCTGGAGTAGGCCCGGCGTGAAAGGAGAAAAATGACGTAGTTCAAAGCGATTTTTTTCTCGAGGATTTCCAACTTCTCGTGTATATTAGAAGAATTGGTAATCTCCCTTATCTTTTTTTTAAAGAGGGAGTTATCGACGGTTTTGATGAGAGTTTCGCCCGCCCAAATCTCCAGGTGGTTGGGCTTTCTTAGAGAGGGAATAAGTTTCACTTCCATAGTATTGATGCCTGGGTAAGCTATAGTTAGAGGATATGTAAAAATATGGTAGAAGTCAATCCAACGGCACCTTCCCCCAACAACCCGACCGGCCCTCAGGGAGCCTCAAACTCTCCCCCCGCCTCTGGTACTTTTGATGTGGGTGGTGGCTGGGGCGCCTACAAAGAATGGCTAGGACCAGAGGGTTACAAAAAATTTCAAGAGATGCTTTGTCAAAATATCTCGGCTCAAATCAACCACGACAGAGAAAAAGAGCAAGAAACAAAAGAAATCATGAAGAAATCCATCGAAGGCGAGACAGATATTTATTCCTAATGAAGCATGAAACCATCACGATACGCCCCGAAGAATCTCAGCTCCGCGTCGATTCATTACTGAAAAGTCGGTTTCCCGAGTTTTCGAGGGCGTATTTTCAATATTTGATTGAAGGGGGCTTTGTTAAACAAGGGTCTCTCCCTTTGAAAAAAAGAACCAAATTTGCAGAGGGTGAATCATTTACAGTAAATTTTGCCCCTTCCGAACTCCCCCCACTGGAACCTGAACCGCTCAATTTAGAGATCCTCTATGAGGATGAAACCCTGATTGCGATCAATAAACGGGCAGGAATGGTGGTCCATCCTGGAGCAGGGAATCGCAAAAGCACTCTTGTTCATGGGCTTCTGCATTACTTAGGAACGCTCCCCTCCTCAGATGACCCTCTTCGACCAGGGATTGTCCACCGGCTCGACAAAGAGACGACGGGGGTCATCATCGCAGCCAAAACAAGAGAAGCTCAAGCCAAGTTAATTGAACTCTTTAAAGAGCGAAAGATCGAAAAAACTTATATAGCCATTACCCATTCGAGACCGAAGCAATCTGTGATCGACGCTCCCATTGGCCGCCACCCAGTTAAAAGAGAAATGATGACAATTCGCCCCATTGATGGGAAAAAGGCAATCACTCACCTCGAGGTGGTTGCTTATGACCATACAATGGCCTACGTAATTGCTAAACCCGTTACGGGGAGAACCCACCAAATTCGAGTGCATCTGAAGTCTATCAATGCCCCCATTGTCGGGGATGATATCTACGGCATCGGCAATGAAGGAAAAATTCCTTTATGCCTTCATGCTCATAAACTTCATTTTACCCACCCGGTTTCAGGCCAGGCAGTTGTCATCACAGCCCCAATTCCTCAGCACATTGAGGCTTGGGGGAAAAAACTGGAAAAATAAAAAGTGATTGTTTATCCTCGAGGGACCGTAAACCAAGGAACGAACTATGAAAGAATTTGTAGCCTACATCGTAAAGAATCTAGTTGATAACCCTGACAAAGTGAAGATCAACGAAATCGGCGGAACACAAACGTTAATTATCGAGCTCAGTGTTGAGAAAGCCGATATTGGAAAGATCATCGGGAAACGCGGTAAAACGATTAACGCCATTCGTACATTGCTGATGTCTGTCGCAAGCCGAAACGGCCTTCGTGTAAATCTAGAGATCCTAGAAGATGGCGAAGTCAGTGCCCATTCTCAACAGCAGCATCATCAAGAGCGAGAATAAGCCAATTTATTTTCAATGAGTCGCTATAAGCCATTCCCCATTCGATGAGGAGTGGCTTTTTTTATTCCCCCTTAGATATAGGGAGCGATTTGGGTCTTTCTCGAGACAAGCCTCTTTTGCGGCACTTTCAGAACAATAAGACACTCATTACCCTTGTGATGCACCGACTTGAAGGGACGAGAAACAGCATCTCTACAGAGTTTTTCTAGTCCGCCCGAATTGCCGGTAAAATGAAATTCCAACTCCTCATTTTCCATCATAGGAGAATCCGTAAAAACGGCGACAAAGCGTTTTAAATGGGTCTCACTAACATTGCATTCTTCAGGATGCCAGAGCCAAAGTTCATCCCTGTAACTTGGCTTTTCTTGTTGGTCTTTATAAAGCTCTTCTGCCGAAGAAATGGTCGATAACATAAAGATAAATAACTTAAGGTCAGAATTTGCTTTATGGGCCGCACGAGCATGATTGATCCAAATCTTTTTCAGCTCATCCCCCACTTTAGCCAATAGAGGGCCATTTTTGACGAAATGCTTAAACTGCCCGACAGAGGCGTAACCTCCTAATATCTTAGTGTCTTGGAAAAATGAAGTCTCTTTTCCTCGAATCGTCTCGGAAACAATACTCTCAACTGCCTCCTCCTTAGCCTTGTAGAGGATTCCATATAAAGAATAGAGGTCTTCAGTTTGAATCAGCATCAAGGCTGCCTTTTTTACAAATTTAGGATCAAAGTGATCTAATTCATCAAAATTTACAACCTCGACCTCTTGACCAAGCATGAGGGATTTTAAACGATTGATCAATTTGCACATGGCTTCAACATCGTAGACACTAACTTTGGTTAATAAATCGGTATCATCTAAAATGGCAAAGAGACACTGAAAATACTCCAAAATCTCTCGATCCTTACTGACATAGAAGGAAGTATCGCGGTTTTTTAGTAAAACCTCTTTTCGACTTAATAAACGCCTCAATACACGAATCCGTGAAGGAAAGACGAGATCCTTCGAAACCACTTCGATCTGCTTTTCAACTTGTTCAAGGCTCATCCCCCCACTTGAATACCGGTTATTGATCTCCATCAAAAGATTCGCAAAGATCGAATTGCTCGACTGAGCATCCATGACAATGCCCATCACAGGCTTCGTCGTTTTCAAATCGCTTCTGTGATGGTCAACACAGCTAATTAACTCGATTTCAGGTTTTGAGTCGGTTTCTTGAGGGTTGGAGAAGTCATTCCAGGAGGAGGTCGCCAATGATTTACGATTGAGGTCAGCCGCGTGGATGACCCCAAGAGGAAATAGAAGATCTCCTTCTTGGTAGTTGACGGTTAGATAAGAATAATCTCCCATTTGTTGTTGAATATAGCCAAGCCCATCCAAATGGCTTAAAGTGTTAGGTTCAAACTCTAACACCTTATTCTTTATCTCAAGGGCGATTTCTAAGGTGTCAAAACGCTTCTGTAAGGTTTTTAAGGCTCCCCTCTGGTCGATGACAATTTTTTCCAGCTCGCTAAAAATGATCTCCCTGTCTTCAATGACCACGCCGCGAGAATCAAAAAAAGGCCGTCTGCTCAAGTGAACAACTGTCGATTGCAACTCAGCGATAGTAAAATTGCTCGCCAGTGCAGCCAATAGTTCACGATATAAGCAGGAATAACCATTCTTGACACCGACAACCACTTTGAGAAATTTATCCAAAGTCCTTCTATGCAGAGCGCTGGTCTCAAGACCACCATTGCAATCGCCAAATTTCTTATTCAGGAGCTCCTCAGTAAATGCTTTGAGCTCTTCTTTCTTAAGCCCCTTTTTTGCAAACTGTGAAACTAAACCTAATTGCAGAGCTGTTTGGTGGTCATTCATCATACTCCAAAAATGGGTGATGATGGCATGAACACGTTCAATATCGCTATGTCTCCAATCCCCAAGGAAACACCCCTGGTCATCGACGACTATCGTGGCTTTCTTTGTTCGAGCAGATTCCGCAGCATAGTAAGTGTCAGTAAGTTTTCGCTTTTCAATATTTTCTTGGGAGAGTAAATCAAGGCTGGAAATTTCGATCTCTTTATCGGTACGAGAAAGGGCTCGAAATACCCCCTCTCCAAAAGCCTTTTTAAATAAGAACTCAATTTCGACAGACCCCTTGGGAGGACCTCCGGGTATAATCCAATGGTGACGAGAAGTCGTTAGCCTACACCCAAACGCAGCTAAATGGCTGTGAAAAGAGGCAATCGTTGTATCTAGGTCAGGAGAAAAATGGGCACAAGAGAAATGTGGGCCTTTAAAATGCTGCCCCGAACCGATGGGAAAAAGCTTTTGATAAGCCGCGCGAGGTAGGTACTTACCTACAATCCTTCCCCGAATAACGGCTTGCTCATGATCCCCAATTCCTGCAAAGTGATTGAGCCAGAGCTCAAAGCTTTCCAAGTTATAACTGGGCAGAGCCTCCTTCCTAACTCTGCTGATAAAAGAAACCACCTTAGGAAGAAGAAATACTTCCCCCTCGCTCCTTGAGATTTCTTCAAATAAAGTTCGATTGACCACTTCATGCTTATAAAAAACACTCGATTTTTTGAACGCAGCCGTTTCAATGGGACGATAAACTTCATCGGGAAAGTCTTGTGGCTTAAACTCAACCGTCCCCAATTCTTTTCCTAGAAAAACGATGTACCCTTGTTTGTCAACGCTCATCACAATCAACCTCAACGAAAATAATTGGAGTAGTCAGAGTATATACCCTTTCAAACCTTACATACAACAGAGAAATGATTCGTTCCAAGAAAAGAAAAACGGATCGGGCAGGATTCGAACCTGCGACCACCCGCTTAGAAGGCGGGTGCTCTATCCACTGAGCTACCAATCCAGAGCCATTCATGGTACTTGATCCCCATCTTGAAATCAAGAAGGAATTTTGCCATACTGTCGAACTATGAAAAAATCCATCGATGTCATGATCATTGGGGCTTCTGGCAGACTAGGGTCTGCTATAGAAAGAGTCGCCCCCGATTTTCCCTATTTCCATATTGTCCAGAGGGTCACCCGCGAGCACCCAGAATTAATCAACCTCGACAACGTCGATGTCGTCCTCGATGTCTCTCGCCCTGAGTCATTAAAAAACAATTTAGACAAAATCGTTGCGGCCAGGAAACCCCTTGTAATTGGGTCCACCGGCCACTCAGATGCCTCCCTCCTTGTTCTGAGAGAGGCTTCAAAAGAGATCCCCATCTTTCATTCATCCAATTTTTCCCCCGGCATTGACCACGTAAAAAAAATGCTCTCTATCCTTCCTTATCCTATAAAAGCGTCAATCCAAGAAGTTCATCATACAGGCAAAAAAGATGCCCCGAGCGGGACGGCAAAAGATCTAGCTAAAATCACAGAGACCCCCGTGGATGAAATTCTCTCTGAAAGAAAAGAGGGCGTAATCGGAGAGCATTCGATTCACATTTTTCTCGATGATGAAGTGATCAAAATCTCTCACACAGCATCATCGCGCACGCTCTATGCCAGAGGTGCAATAAAAGCGTGTCAATTTCTTTCCAATAAAGACAAAGGATACTATACTTCGTTTCATGATGAAGATCCACAACATCACATTAGACAAAAATAGCCCTTTGACCTTTATCTTAGGACCTTGCGTCATCGAATCAGAAACTCTCGTGATGCAAACTGCCGAGAGATTAAAACGAGATTGCCCCTATCCTTTCATTTTTAAGTCGAGTTTCGACAAGGAAAACCGTTCATCGATACACTCCTTTCGCGGTCCAGGCCTTGAAGAAGGTTTGCGCATCTTGCAAAAAGTTAAAGAGAACTTCGAAATTCCTGTAACGACTGACATACACGCACCGGCTCAAGCTGCGGCTGTAGCTCAGGTCGTCGATTTGATTCAAATCCCTGCGTTCTTATGCCGCCAAACCGATCTATTGATGGCAGCAGCAAAAACGGGAAAGCCTCTCCACGTGAAGAAAGGGCAATTTGTAGCTCCCCACGACATGCGTCATGTCTGTGAGAAAATCCGTGAGGCCGGGGGAAAGGATATTATTCTTACAGAACGGGGCACCACATTTGGATACAATAATCTTGTGAGTGATATGCGCTCTATCCCAATCATGAAATCGATGGGGGTACTTGTATGTTACGATGCCACCCATTCTGTTCAATTACCAGGTGGGGCAGCCATGCAATCAGGTGGGGAGAGACGCTTTATCCCTTACCTTTCAAAAGCCGCTGTTGCCGCGGGTGCCGATCTTGTCTATATGGAAACCCACCCAGACCCTAAAAATGCTAAAAGTGATGCTGCCACGCAAATGCCTCTCGATGAGTTGTTCGACCTCTTGGATCACCTCCACCGCCTCCACAACCTCAATGCTGAGTTTGATTATGTGGCGCCTCGCTAATGCGATTAATTTGCTCCTTATTTCTGTTTTTACGCTGATTGTTTTCGCTATGATCAATGTTCATGTCGTGGCTCCCTTTGG
>JAJZEO010000113.1:7443-11707 GCA_021847505.1 bacterium | reverse complement strand
CCTGGGGGTCGGATCATTACACCTCTTGGTTCGTGGAGATAAAAACAGAAGGATGTTTCTCAATTCGATCGGACCCTTTTGGGATGGCAATGAAGTTTGGCTGGTGATCATTGTGGGTGTTATGTTCGTCGCCTTCCCTGATATGTATGCCATTGTATTGTCAGGACTTTATTTACTGTTGATGTGTTTTTTATCGGCGATTATCTTTCGAGCGGTAGCGATTGAGTTCCGCTCAAAGCACCCCTCAAAGGCTTGGCGCTCCGCCTGGGATATTGTTTTCTGGCTTAGTTCGATCTTTATTACATTTGGTGCCGGTGTTGCGCTTGGGAATTTAATTAAGGGGGTGCCTGTTGATGCCACCCGTGAATTGTACTACCCTTTTCATTGTCTATTTACAGGATATCCCGTCTGCGTGGGCATTTCATCGATTATTCTTTTTGCCATGCATGGTAATCATTTTCTCCTCATGAAAACGGAAGGAGAATTGCATAAACAGCTTAGGAGATGGATTCCCTATACGATTGCCCTTTTTATTATCGCCCTTGTGATCATGACGATTTGGACTGCGCTAGAATTTCCCTATATGCATGATCATTTCATTGAGCACCCTCTCTTTTGGGCCGTTCCTCTTCTTCTAGTCTTGGTGATCGGGACGATGTGTGTTTTCACTGCCAAAAGATGCCATGGATGGGCCTTTTTGATGTCGATGCTGACGATTACCCTCATGTTTGTCCTCTACATGATGAGCACGTTTCCCAAGCTGATCATTTCATCCCTAGGAAAAGAGACCCTAAGCTTGACGCTCTACAATGCCTCATCCTCTTACACAACCCTGGCGGTCACGCTGATCATTGCCGCTTTGGGTGTGCCTCTCGTCTTAGCCTACGGATGGGTCCTCTACCACATCTTCAGAGGGAAGACCCAGCTGCATGAACATAGTTACTAGCTTGAATTGCTCAAGGCGATTGGTCATTGCAATTGTTGTATAATTTTGCTATATACTTGCCTATCATCGTGCAAAGAGAAATTTATGGAGTGGATTTATTCTCTGAATTGGAGCTGGTTTCTAACTCGATTATTAGCTCTTCTAATAACAACACCCATCATTGGATATCTTTCAATTCGTCTGATAGGAGATTTTGAAAAAGCTTGGAAATCCAAAGATAAGAAAAAAAGGTGGAAGGCATGTTCTCTCGCATTTTTTGTTTTGGCTATTGTTCTCGGGTGGTTTCGCTAGTGGTTTTTTCATTACTAGGAGGCTTGTCCGCCGATGATGAATCAAAAACCAATCTAATAAAGTGCTTTGATCGGTTAGAGGAGCATTCTCCGGAATCACAGGAGGTGCTTATTGAAGGAATTCATTTTTTGCAAAATCTAATTCAAGAAGTCAATATTCAATACGGATGCTCTCTCAAAGCAACGGAGGCAGTAAATTTAGTAAGGGCGAACCTTCACCAGTTTTCATTTTCTGCTGAAATTAAACAGTCGCTAATGGCTCTTATTGAATTAATAAAAGCAGCTGATGCGCAAGATGATGTGGCTCTTGAGTCATGCTTTATTCAACCGATGTATATTCCTTTAATCTGGAACTGGGGAGGAGCAAAGAAATCCTTCTCAAGGGATAAATATCAAAGAGCTGTTTCTGCAATAGAGTTACCCATTACAAAGGAGACATTAGAAGATCCACCTGCAGGTGTGATTGTTGGTGCTGTAGAAATCCTTGCGGGAGCACTTCTCTGCATTATCCCTCATCCTATCGCCTATGGAGTAGGGGCGGGGCTTATTTCGGATGGAATTTCACGTGTATTTAATAACATCCCGCTCAACGAAGAAAATGCATTTAAAGAAATGCAGGCCACTAAGATAGAAAATGTAGATTAAGACTTTTGGGTGCATGATTCGCCATGACAGAGAAGCAAGCCATTTCACATCAGCGCATCATCGATTGTTTATGGAATGATTATGGAATTAAAGTGACCTCACTTTTGCCCCTCTTGTTGGGTGCTGATACGAATGCGTTAATATTTAAAGCTCAAGTAGACGGCCAGCCCTCGTATTTTGTGAAACTCAAGCAAGGGCATGATCATGAGCTCAGCGCCTCCTTGCTTGCATCATTACATGATGCCGGGATAGAAGAGATTATCCCTCCCATTAAAACTGCTAGTGGCCAAGTAACAAAGCCTATCGATGGTTTTACTTTGATTGTTTATCCATTTGTTGAGGGGCAAAATGGATTTAGCCATCATCTCACCGATAATCAATGGGTGACCCTCGGCAAGGTATTAAGGCAAGTTCACCAATTTGATCCCCCAGCGGCTATTAAGAAGCAGCTTAAGCGTGAAAGCTATTCGCCCAATTGGCGAGATGTTGTCAGATCGCTTATTGAAGCTCAGCCCGCCGGTGATAGCATTGCATTGAAGTTGTCGGCCGTTATGAAAAGGCATAAGACGGCGATTGATCGCTTGGTGGATGGGGCCGAACAATTAGCTCAAGTTGTGCAGAAGCAATCTCCTAAATTCGTGTTGTGCCATTCTGATATTCATGCGGGCAATGTATTACTAGATGGAGGTGGTGGCATCTACATCGTCGATTGGGATGAGCCAATCATGGCCCCGAAGGAACGTGACCTGATGTTTATTGGGGGTGGAGTGGCCAATGTTTGGAATCATCCCCACGAGGAAGAATTGTTTTACAGAGGCTATGGAACGACTGAGGTCAATAAATCAATTTTAGCCTATTATCGACATGAACGTATTGTCGAAGATATTGCGATCTATGGGGAGGCGTTGCTCTTAACGGCAGGCGGTGGGGAAGAGGGGAGGTCAGAAATGTATAACCATTTTATAGCCATGTTTGAACCGCGAGGCGTAGTTGAGATAGCCTTTAAGACGCTATAGAGCTTTTAGACCGTGCTCTTGCCTCGCCAGTGGAGTTTGGCACGCACGGTTTGGTAGAAGTTATGTCTGTCGTAACTGATAAATCGGAAGGGGGCTTTAGCGGCAAAGAGCTCTATGCTCTCTCCATTTTTGACAGGGAAAGTATCGATTCCATCAACGGCTACATCGATGCTTTTCCCAGAATCTGTTATGTACTCGATTCGTATGATACTATCCTCGGGGATGACAAAGGGGCGATTGGACAAAGTGTGGGCAGAAATGATCGTCAGGACAAAAGCTCGTAATCTTGGGTGCATGAGGGGACCATTACAGGCAAGAGAGTAACCTGAGGAGCCCGTTGGAGTGGAAACAATCAACCCGTCTGCTTGAAAGGTATTGAAGTGATCGCCGTTAATCGTGACTTTGAGCAAAATCATACTGGGATTTGATCCGCGATGAAATACAAAGTCATTTGCTGCGCGAAGTAATGTCCCATCAGGTCTTTGTCCCTCAAGCATGAGCCTTTCTTCTACTATGTATTTTCCATCGAGGAGGTCTTTGAGATAAGTATCTATTTCATTGACTTGCACATCAGCCATAAATCCTAAGCCGCCTAAATTGACAGCGGTAAAGGCAATTTGGGGAAAGGCTTCGTACTTTCTACGGTAGTAGAGAAGGGTTCCATCTCCTCCTAGGGTAATCATCACATCAGGGGGTGATGAACGATGGATCAAAGGGAGGCCATGCTTTTCTGCCACTTCATCATCGACAAATAGATCTACTCGAGCTTGTTTAAGAAAGGAGGCAATGGGGGGAATATAGTTCGATGAATTGGCTTTTTTGGGGGATGCGCAAATACCTACTTTCATGAAGTTTCCACCGCCTGATCTAAGTTAGTCAATTGGAGAGCAAAGCGATTAAGAATGCGTGCAGCAATCAGATCGGGAGTTAGGCCTACTTGCTGCATAAGGTCAGAATAATCGCCATGTTCAATGAAGTGGTCTGGGAGGCCAAAATTTTGCACTTGGATATCGGAAAAGCCACTTTGAATCACAAATGTGTTGATGGCCGCCCCTAGGCCTGAGGTGACACTGTGCTCTTCGATCGTGACAAAGAAGTGGTGGTCGAGCATTAAGCGGAAAAGAAGCGATGAATCGAGAGGTTTGACAAAGATCGGGTCAACGACAGTAGCTTCAATGTCGTGCAATAAGAGCAAATCACGCACCTCTAGGGCGACATCACACATATGCCCAAGTCCAATGATGACGAGATCCTTTCCTTGGGACAAGACCTCTCCCTTTCCAAGAGGGCGGGGAGTTCTTTCCCGGTCAGTAATTTCGCAACTCTTATTTGGATAACGAATGACTGAAGTGCGATTCCAGCTAAAA
>JAJZEO010000113.1:0-7433 GCA_021847505.1 bacterium | reverse complement strand
GGAAAGAAGATCTTTAAGCATATCACCATCTCGGGGCTGGGCAATCACTAAAGAGGGCATGGCAATCAAGAAAGAGATATCAAAAACGCCGTGGTGAGTGGTGCCATCACTTCCTGAAAGCCCCGCACGGTCAAGGGCAAATAAAACGGGGAGTTTTTGCAAGCAAACGTCTTGAAATAGGTTGTCAAAACCTCTTTGGAAGAATGAAGAGTAGACGGAAGTCACAACTTTTTTCCCTGACTGGTAGGCAAGCCCACCTGCAAAGGTGACCGCATGCCCTTCAGCGATGCCCACGTCGAACGATCTGTCGGGAAATTTTTCCATAAAGGCATCGAGGCAAGAACCTCTGGGCATGGCGGGAGTGATGACAACAAGATCATCATCTTCTTTTCCCATCTTCACTAAATGCTCCCCAAAAACTTTGGGAAAGGTTGATTTCTTAGAGGCTGCTCCTTTTTCAGACATCCCGGTAGCGCGGTTAAAGGGCTTAACACCGTGGTAAGTAATTGGATCCTCAATCGCCTTAGGCATCCCATGTCCTTTGATTGTGAGAGCATGTATGACGACAGGCTTTTGGGTTTTCTTTGAGATTTCTAGAGCTTCTTTTAAAGCGGCAATATTGTGCCCATCAATGGGCCCGATATACTCAAATCCGAAGAGCTTGAAAAATTGTTTCGCTTCAGGACGAGTTTTTCTAGGAAGAACAAAAGAGCCTAGAATGTTGTGGTGCACGTTGCCCACCCCATTGGAGATTGCCATAGCATTATCATTCAAAACGAGAACAAACTTTTTTAAATCCCGGGGAACGTTGTTAAGTGCTTCAAAAGTAAGACCACAAGCAAAAGGAGCATCGCATACAAAGGGCACAACAAAGAAGTCTTCCTCATTGAGATCCCGGGCTTTAGCAACTCCTAAGGCAAGAGAAAGACCTGTTCCTGCATGTCCTGCATAGAAATGATCATGTTTAGATTCCTTGGGGCTTGCAAAACCAGATAAACCATCGAATTTCCTGATCGTGTGGAATTGGTCATTTCGGCCAGTGAGGATTTTATGGGCATACGTTTGATGGCTCGTATCAAAGATGATCTTATCTGTAGGTGAATCAAAGGCTGCATGGAGGGCAATTGTGATTTCAACGGCTCCCAGGTTGGAAGCAAGATGGCCCCCATTGACCGACATGACATCGATGATTCTCTCTCGAACCTCAGAGGCAAGCCTCGATAGTTCCTGGTTAGACATCTCTTTCAAGGATTCGCAAGACTCAAGTGTGGAAAGGAGCGGATAATTCAATTTTGCTCCCGGGCAGTAGTAAAGTTTTCGAGGACTGGTTGCCCTTGTTCATCGACCTTGACGAGCATTTGAATCTTCTTTTCAGCCTCATTGAGCTTTTTATTGCAGGTTTCGATCAGTTTATCGGCCTCTTCATAGAGAGATAAAGACTCTTCCAGAGGAACAGCCCCCTGAGACATTTTTTTAAGAATTTCTTCGAGCCTGGCAAAAGCCGACTCAAAGGTGGGGGAACTACTCATGTGAATTGATCTCCTGGGCGGTGACACTGACGTCTCCGTCAGAGAACATCAATGAAAGAGTCGCTTTAGGTTTTAGTTGTTTGGTGCTGAGTATAACATGCCCCCCCTTTTCAGAGAAGGGAATGCAATAACCTTTTTTCAGAACATTTTTTGGATCAAACGCCGCCAAAAGTAACTTCTTATTTTCAAACGAAGTTTTCAACCTCTCTATTTTCAAATGCATCTGATCAGAAATCGATTCAGTAACATCATCGAGACGCTGAGAGAAAGGGGCGATTAGCGCATAAGGATCTTTGAAAATGGGATGGTGAGCATACCGGTCTAGCTTGAGACGAAATTGAGCCGCCCGGTTAATAATTGAAGATCTAAGAGTTTGGCGGATATGCCCCAGCCTTTCAAGGAGGGCACTTTTTTCTTTTAAGACAATTTCTGCCGCAGCTGAGGGGGTGGGAGCTCTTACATCGGCGACAAAATCGGCAATGGAAACATCGGTTTCGTGGCCAATTGCGGCAATCACAGGAATTTTTGAATGGAAAATGGCATCGGCAACGCACCGTTCATTGAAGGCCCAGAGGTCCTCTAACGAACCGCCACCCCTGGCAACGATGATGACATCGACATTCTTTAACACATTAAACTGGGTAATCGCTTGGGCGACTTCTTTTGCAGACCCTTCTCCCTGGACCTTGACCGGATTTAGAATCAAGTGAAACCCAGCCGTTCTCCGCGTTAAAACATTGAGAATATCTTGAATCACTGCCCCAGTAGGGCTGGTCACGACACCAATAGTTTTTGGAAAAGGGGGGAGACTTTTTTTTCTCTCCTGAGCGAAATAGCCCAGTCCTTGAAGTTGTTCCTTTAGTTGGTGTAGTTGAAGGAGTAAATCACCCACACCGTCATAATCAAGGGAAGAAACAACGAGCTGATAGGTGCCCCGTGGGGCATAGACCGCTAAAGAAGCTTGTACGACTACTTTATCCCCGTCTTTGGGTAAACGGGTCATCTTAGAGGCCGAGCCACGAAATAAAACAGCAGAAATTTGACACTGTGCATCTTTGATACTAAAGTAGATGTGTCCTGAGGCTTGGTGCTTTAGATTAGTGATTTCTCCTTCGACTTTTACAGAGGCGAAAAGAGATTCAAGATTTCTTTTAATGTGTAGAGTCAGTTCACTAACTGAAAAAATAGTTTGATTTGACACGTCCATTGATCCACTATAAATATTACTCTTTCGAAATTCAAGTTGAATTCTGTCTGGTTTTGGCAGATACCCCTTCCACTTGAAAGTCGATTATTTTCATCACCGGCATCCCTGAATTTTAACCCCGCTGCATCGCCCTTGTTACAAGAACAGGGGGGCTGCTTCGCGGTCGGCTAGCGCCTCTTAAACTTCGTGGCGCCGTCTTCGAAAATTTCTCGACTTTCAAGTGTCAGGAGTATATACTGTGCCGATATGAAAAAAATTTTAGTCGGCAATTGGAAAATGAATTTGGTGAGTCTGGAGGCAGAGTCTTTTTTTGCTTCGATGCCGATCAACCGAGAAATTACTATAGGAATTGCGGCTCCTGCCACTCTGTTACGTGGTTTAAGAGACCATGCTGATCGGCTAGGAATTCTCTTGGGTGCCCAAAATATGCATGAGAATAAGGCAGGACCCTATACGGGTGAGATTTCAGCAGCCCATCTACTCGATGCGGGTGCCGACTTTGTGATACTAGGTCATTCAGAGAGGCGCGTTCTCTTTCACGAGACGAATGATCAGGTAGAGAAAAAGGTCGAAAGCGCTGTCGTGGAAGGGCTCTCTTTTGTCCTCTGCGTGGGAGAAACGCGGGAACAAGATGAGGAAGGGGTAGGGGATGAGGTGGTCACTCATCAAATCAGAAGTGCTCTGAGTTCTCTAACCGAACCCAATTTGAAAGGAGCGATGGTTGCCTATGAGCCTGTTTGGGCAATTGGAGCTGGTCAACCGGCCACTGCAGATCAAATTGAAGAAAAACATCAATTGATTAGAGATGAACTTATAAAGTTATTTGGAGAAGAGGGAAAGAACGTACCCATTCTTTACGGCGGCTCAGTAAATGCCGATAATCTTGAAGAGATTCTCCAGATACCCAATGTTGACGGAGCTCTTGTTGGAGGAGCCTCCCTCGATCCGCAGACATTTAACGAAATGATAGAAATTACTGGAGAATCCTCATGATCGTCCTTTTTTACTTAGGGATCTTTATCTTTATTGGCCTCGCTGTGCTACTTTGTGCTACAATATTGCTTCAAGAGAGTAAATCATTGGGTTTTGGTGCCTCATTTGGAGGTGATGCGGGGACTTCGATGTTTGGGACCTCTACTGCAGCAGTTTTGAAAAAAATCACTGCATGGCTTATTGTCATCTTTTTTGTTCTTTGCCTCTTCTTTTCTTACTTTGCGGGGCATATTAGTTCTGGGCCTCAAATCGAGCAAATCACGATTGAGGGAAATGGGTCATGATTCGTAATTTACGCTACCTAGGTGATCCAATTCTTCGTATGAAGTGTCGTAGAGTTGTAGCGATTACCGATGAGATTCGTGCTATTGCCCAGGACCTTCTTGACTCGATGATTGCTCATAACGGATCAGGTTTAGCGGCTCCTCAAATTGGATTTGATTTGGCCATGTTTGCTATTCATGTATCGGATGAAAATGATGAATATGGCTATCCTCTGGACCAAGAGCCGATGATTTTTATTAATCCTGAAATTATCGAAGCTTCGAATGATACGGTTACCGACGGAGAGGGGTGCATGTCAGTCCCCGGCTTTGTTGCCCAGGTCACCCGCCCACGAAAAGTGAAAATTAGAGCGATGAATCTCGATGGAGAGTTCTTTACTGAAGAACTCCAGCAGTGGCGTGCGCGCTGTGTCCAGCACGAGACCGACCATACGAATGGTATCCTCCACATCGACCGCATGTCAGACAAGCTCAAGAAAAAGCATGAGCATGCCTTAAAGACGCTCGAGCTTCATCTCATGAAGAAAACGAGCTTTAAAGGCGATCCCTTTGTAATGTAGCTCAAGCTTTCTTTGGAGAATGATGGGGGGCTGTGGGTTTTCTTTTATTCGAACGTTTAAAATAAGCGGCTTGTTTAGGATGATCGTCTTGGTAAATGGAGTAGACCGAAACTAGACGGGCAACGAGCATCGCGATGTAAAACTGACCGATAACACCTTCAAGTACCGTGATGGTTTGGCTTAGAGAGCCGGTAGGGGAAATATCTCCAAATCCAATTGTTAAAAGAGTGACAAAACTAAAGTAAAGTAGCTGCACCAAGTAGAATGAATTATCATAGATATTCGTTGAGGTTCCAATAAGTCGATATGAACCTGGTAGTATAAACTCGATCAGATAGAAAAAATAGGCAAAAGCAAATCCGATCATGAAATAAGCACAGATTACCCCTCGGAGCGTTTCAAGGGTTACTCTTGCTTTTAGAATTACGTCAAAGAGGATAGAGCTCGTGCAAATAAAGAGGAAAAGAGTTGTCGCTATTGCATTCAAGATGAAAAATTGTGGTGAGGGATAGAGTAAATCAAGCCAACAAAAAATAATTGTTGGACCGAAGAGAGTTAGGGCTAAAACCCTGATTGAATGGTGGTGATCGGCATTAAATATCGAGGTAATAATGGTTGTGGAAAGAAGAAATTTCCAAGTAGCGACATAGTAAATGTTGTTTGTAAATGGCCTAAAGACAAACAATAACAAAAGACACAATAGAAGAAAATAATAATATCCAGAAAAAAACAGGCGAACTTTATGAATCAAATTCCACATATGATTCACTAATAACCTGGGTAGTGGTTTTTCGTCAGTGAAAAACTGCTAATTTAAAGGACTGTATTACTAAAACGTCTACAATATTCAGTCCAGCAACGTTCGGCAAGTTGATGTGCAAGGGCTTTTTTATCGACTTCTTCAAATATTGGTGATTGGCCAATAACAATAAAAAAGCGTCTTAGTAACCAAGTCATTTTCTCTTGAAGTTCATTTGCGTCTAAGGGTTTGATTTGTCTTTTAGCGGGTTGAGAAAGCGGAGTAAAAAGCATTGAAAAATCAAAAAGAAAGGGGCGAATTGCCAGGGGAATTTTATCAGTGGTGTGAGCAATTACCGCAAAATTCAAACAATCGGGGTGGGGAAAAAAGCTCAATTGGTTCATTCTTTGAAAGTCATCGATAAATGAGGTGAATAAAGGAAACCAGCAATCAGGATCGTAATGGTCTTCTTTACGAGCAAAAAAAGCTCTCTGTGCTTGAGATGAGTCTCTTTCCTCATAAGTCATCTCTTCAATACCATCACAATTCCATGTTGAACTGGTATGATTAATCCCATCAAGCACGTAAAGATCTCTTTTGGCCAAGGAAGCAAAGGAAGTACAAACATAGGCGGGGATCGCTCTCTCAGTAGGTTGTACACGTATTTCTACTTTTTTTGAATCAACAACAAGCAAGCCTTGATCTCTTAGGTATTTGCTCCACTGTGTTTCCTCTCTGACAATCCTGCTCCAAAGGCTGGGAACTAGGCCTCTGCTGGTTGGATTTTGGATCATGAGTACCCTTCCATCAGTTAGAGATAAAGCCTGTTTGGAGCGTCCCTGACCAACAATCCGTGTAGCAATTGCCTGGACCTCCATAGCCTCTTCTTCTTTCATGTAAAAACTGAAACTGCCATCGGGAGATGCTGGATGATCAGGTGTAGGAAGTTGTTGTATACCTGTTTCAAAATTTTGAAATGTCGTTAGTGGATCCATCATACAACATCACTAGGAAGGTAGCGTCTGCAGTATTCAGCCATGCAACGGTCGGTGAGTTTTGCAATCATTTCTGTTTGTTCTTCGTAAGTGATCCCTAGACGATCCTGATATAGTGAAAATAGAAAGGCGGTCAATATGGTATTGATTCGTTGGGCGATTCCCGCCTTATCCACTGGCTCGGCAACTCTGCCCTCTAAAGGGTTTCTGCGGCCTTTTGAGGAAAAATCAAAAAGGAAGGGGCGAATCGACTGCGGCACTTTGTCTTCATGGGTAATCACAGCGAAATTCAAACAATCTCCGCCAGGGCAAAAAAAGGTGCTTTGCATTCTTGCCACATCGTCGATGAGATCTGAAAATAGAGGGAACCACTTTTCGACATCGAGGCTATCCACCTTATTCGTAAATATAGGCCTGTACCCCCCATGAAGGCACTTATCGTTGTAAGACATATCCTCGAAATTATCAGGGTTCCAAGTTGAGCTCATAGTATTTTTGTTATCTCGGATGTAGATGTGCTTTTCAGCCAAGGAAGCGAAAGAAAGAGAGATATAGGCAGGGCAAAAAGCCTCCTCCTTAGAACCGCGTATTTCAACTCTCTTTGATGTGACCGCTAAGAGCCCATGTTCTCTAAAGTGTTGACTCCATTCGACTTCTTCCTGAATGATTCTATCCCATAGGGCTAGGCCTCCTACGGGACCTGGGATTAAAAGGACCCTACCGTCACTGAGCGAAAGGGCTTTTTTTGATCCTCCAAATCCTAAACAGCGAAAAGCCACTAGCTCGATTTCTTCGCATCCCTCTTCTTTCAAATAAAATTTTACCGGCGGTTTGACTGGACCATGAACTTCTTCTGGGGTATAAAATCGGTCAAAATAGGCCCCATTTCTATACAGATCGGAAAGTTGCCCTAGTTGGTCAAAAATAGAAGAGGCTGTGGCTAAAGCTGTCATTTTAGTTCTCCGGTTATTATGTGCACCAAAATAATAACATAACGGCAATTATGCATAGAGGGTTAAAAAATTTATTATAATATATGGCGGCTTTGTAGCCTAATTCGAAAATAGGTCCTAAGTCTCTCTTATGATCCTTCGGATCAAAATCGAGATTTAGGAGGGGGGAGAAA
>JAJZEO010000112.1 GCA_021847505.1 bacterium | reverse complement strand
CTTTATTTACTAATAGATTAAGATCTTTTACAACAAATAAACAACTATTTATTATAAAGATTAATTTCTGTCTAACATTTTATTATCTAAATTATCCTTAAGTGTTCTAAAATCTGTTTCAGAAGCTCAAACTAGATCTAGAAACTCAAAATATTGTTTCACTTGAAGTTTCAAAAGAGCATTCCACAAAACTTCTGAAAGTTGGGATATTGTTCTCTGGGGGGCCCGCTCCCGGGGGGCACAATGTTGTCGCGGGGCTTTACCATGCACTAAAAGAGCTCAATCCAAATAATAGCTTGAGTGGATATCTAGGTGGACCTCAAGGGCTTCTTGATGGAAAATTCATAGAAATCACGTCCTCTTTAGTCGATGACTTTTTCAATCTTGGGGGCTTTCATATGCTAGGAAGTGGCCGTACCAAGATCGAAACAGACGAAGACTTTCAAAAGGCGATGCAGGTGTGTAACAACCATCGACTCAATGCGTTGGTTTTTGTTGGGGGAGATGATACTAATACGAACGCAGCGCTTTTAGATGAGTATCTAAAAAAACATGGGCAACATTGTGTGATCATTGGTGTACCTAAGACGATAGATGGTGATCTTAAGAGCTCTGAAATTGAGATTTCATTTGGTTTTGATACGGCTTGTAAAGTCTATAGTGAAATGATCGGGAACATCTGCTTTGATGCAGTTTCATCTAGGAAATATTGGCATTTTATAAAACTGATGGGAAGAAAAGCTTCCCATGTAACTCTTGAGTGCGCCTTGCAGACTCATCCCAACCTTACTTTTATCAGCGAAGAGGTTGAAGAGAAAAATGAATCTCTTTCTGACATTATTTCTACGGTTGCCGATACGGTGATGAAACGGGCTCAAGACGGGAAAAATTATGGTGTATGCCTTATTCCTGAGGGATTGATTGAATTTGTGCCTGAATTCAAATCACTCATTACAGCCCTAAATCGGGTTTTGGCTGAGGGAAGAAGCACTGAACACCTCCCATCGGGCCAAAAAGAGTTGTTTGACACCCTTCCTGATGCTATCCAGTGTCAACTTTTGCAAGACCGAGATCCTCATGGAAATGTGCAAGTATCTAAAATTGAAACAGAAAAGCTCGTTTATGAGATGGTCGATCAGGAATTGAAGAAAAGAGCTTTTAAAGGAAAGTTTAATCCCATTGCACACTTTTTTGGTTATGAAGGGAGATGTTCTCACCCTTCTCTTTTCGATGGGGTCTATTGTTACAATCTTGGGTACGTCTCAGCTGCATTGATCCAGAACGAAAAGAGCGGTTACATGGCGGGAATAAAAAATTTGGATCAATCGGTTGAGAAGTGGCAACCTATTGGGGTTAAGATTTCTAAGATGCTCATCGACGAGGAGCGCAAAGGCAAAATAAAGAAAGTGATTGAAAAAGCTGTGGTTAAGCTAAAAGATCCTGCTTTTGAAGAGTTTAAAAAATCCCGCGCCGATTGGCAGATCCATGATTGTTATCAAAGTCCCGGGCCAATTCAATTTGAGGGAACCAAAAAAGCGGCTATAACTAAGACTCTTGCGCTTGAGAGAGCTGGGCAAAAGTAAATGATCTTTTCTTAAAATCCCGTGATTTGATTAATCATTTTCATGGGAAGACGATTCACAAATCACTATATACGAAATACACGGAGGGGGTCGTTAGATTTTCTCCTTTGGCAGCTGGGCTATTTTCAAGACATTCTGCCCCATGTGGTTCCTCCGGCCAATTTTAGTTATCCTTATAGAGCGGAAGAGGTTAACCTCGATCGTCCCATGGTTACATGGGTCAATCATGCAACGTTTTTTATTGATGCTTATGACGTTAAAATTTTGACGGATCCACATTGGAGTAAGCGATGTTCGCCTATTTCTATCATTGGCCCCAAAAGACAGCATGCCCCGCCGATGGAAGTCGAAGAGTTGGAAGGGGTCGATTTCGTCATTATCAGCCATAACCACTATGATCATCTAGATGCAAGGACTGTTGATCTCTTGCATAGAAGGTTCCCTAGTATTGTTTGGGTGGTTCCTTTAGGTTTGAAAAAATGGTTTAATCGACGAGGAATCCATAAAGTGCGTGAACTTCGATGGTGGGAAGAAGCTGAATTTACGCTCGGTAAAACCCTTCCTAAAGTGACGTTTACCTCAGTTCCGGCGCAACACAATTCTGGTAGAACTCTATTTGATCAAGACAAGACTCTTTGGATGGGGGTTGTGGCAAAGATTGCTCCTAGCGTTCACCCGGTTAAAACGGTATATTTTGTTGGGGATTCAGCCTATAATGGCTTTGATTTTAAAAAAATTGGGGAAAGATTTTCCTCACTTGATTTATGCTTATGTCCCATTGGTACCTATAAACCGGAGCGTTTCATGAGGACTGTTCATTCAAGCCCCCAAGATGCAGTCAATATCCACGAAGATACAAAGGCTAAGCTCTCGATCGGAATGCACTGGAAAACGTTTAAACTCTCTTCAGAACACCAATATCAACCCCCCTTCGATCTTTATCGAGAAATGAAAAAAAGAAGGCTCAACCCCAATACATTCATTGCTATAGAACCTGGAGTCACTCTTAATTGGTAAAGTATTTTTTAGTGAAACTTTGGGAATGGCGAGAGGACCAAGCCTTTAAGACTCTCTTTTCAGATAAAAAGTTTCAGATGATAGAGCGAGCGATCGCCAAGCAATACTTCTGGAAAAATCCCTATCAGATTAGCAAGGAATTTTGCAAAGCTATTGGTGAATATGATGTTCATCAATATGGGGAAACTCCCTTAACGACGATGAATAAGATTGCCCGAGCCCTAGGAATCAAGAAAGGGGATCATATCTATGAGTATGGAGCGGGGAGGGGAAGAACCTGTTTCTTTCTAAAACATTTTTTTGATGTTCATGTAACAGGTATCGAACGGAATCCCATTTTTGTCCGGAAGGCTATGGATGTGGCAAGAAAATTTGAACTTAAAATTGACTTTATTGAAAGCGACTTTCTTGAAGTTGAGCCAACGGATGCGACAGCTATTTATCTTTATGGGACTTGTTTACAAGATAAACTGATCTATCAGCTTTGCGATAAATTCCCTTGTGGTGCTAAAATCGCTACTATTAGTTACCCTCTTTCAGAATATGATAGAAAGTTTAGGGTAACTCGAAAGTTTAAAGTGAGATTCCCTTGGGGTGAAACGGAGGCCTATGTCAATGAAAGCCGCGATGCTTCTATCAGGATGCGGGGTTTTTGATGGATCAGAAGTTCATGAAGCGACCATTCTACTACTTGTTTTAAAACAACTAGGTGTTAAAGTTGATTTCTTTTCCCTCGATCGCAACAGCGAAGAGGTGGTCTCTCACGCCACACGAGGAAAACTGCCTGAAAAAAGAAACATGATGGAAATGTCCGGCAGGATCGCTAGAGGGAAAATTTCAGCCATGCAACAACTTAAAGCAGGGGATTATGACTTATTAGCCATACCCGGTGGGTTTGGAGCCGCGAGCAATTTCTCTGACTTTGCTAAAAAGGGAGCCGATTGCAGTGTGGACCCCGAAGTGGCAAGGGTGATTAATGAGTTTCATCATGCCAAAAAAGTCATTGTTGCTTTGTGCATTGCACCTATGATTGTGGCTAAAGCGCTACAAGGTAAGTCAGTGCAGATGACAGTAGGTGATCAAATTGATGACTTAAAAGTTTTAGCAAGCATGGGGTGCGATGCCGTAAGCTGCAAAGCCGATGAGGCTTGTTACGACCCTGTAAATAGAATCTATACAGTGCCTGCTTATATGGCTTCCAAAGGCGATCCTGTAACTATATTCAACTCATTACAACAGCTTCGTGAGGTGCTTCATGCAACTTCCTGCTAAAAGGAAAGAGCCTTATCCTCTTGAAGTGGAGGAAATCCATCAATTGAGGGAGCTTATCTCCACCGATTGGTCAATAGAGTCCAATAAGAAGCTTAAATGCCGATTTAAATTTCCTAATTTTAAGGAGGCTCTGGCGTTTGTTATCAAGGTTGGGCAAATTGCAGAAGAGCTTCACCATCACCCCGAGATTACTCTTAGTTGGGGAAATGTTGAGATTGAATCAACGACCCACTCTATTGGCGCCTTGTCTAAAAAAGATTTTGATTTAGCCGAGCGGATTGATGCCATTCGGGAGAGTGTATGACTAAAAGATGGCCGACTAGAGTTGTCACAGTAGGTAAAGTAGGTGTAGGGGGAGAGAATCCCATTCGAATTCAATCGATGACCACTTCCAATACAAGGGATGTTGAGGCGACCCTTCTCCAAATCATCAGGCTTTCCGATGTGGGGTGTGAGATTGCACGGGTGACTGTTCAGGGAAAGAAAGAGGCTGAGGCTTGTGAAGAGATTAAGAATGGCCTGATCAAAAAAGGGTATGAAATTCCGCTCGTGGCAGATATTCATTTTTATCCCCCTGCTGCAATGTTAGTTGCCGAATTTGTCGATAAAGTCAGAGTCAACCCTGGGAATTATGTCGATCGAAGAGCTGTTTTTAAAGCTATTGAATACACGGATGAAAGTTATAAGGCAGAAATTCAGAAGATCGAGGAAGGGTTCTCACCTCTTGTGCTAAAGTGCAAAGAGCGAAAGATTGCCATGAGAATTGGTACTAACCATGGATCACTTTCAGATCGGATCATGAATCGTTATGGCGATACCCCTGAAGGCATGGTTGAATCGGCTCTTGAATTTGCAAGAGTGTGCCGCATGCACGACTATCACAACTTTCTCTTTTCTATGAAGGCGAGTAACCCTCTCGTTATGCAAAAAGCTTATCGCCTCTTGGTCGCTAAAATGATCGAATTGGGCTGGAATTATCCCCTCCATTTGGGAGTGACAGAGGCCGGAGAAGGGGAAGATGGACGGGTAAAGTCGGCTTGTGGAACTGGAGCTCTTTTATTGGATGGCCTTGGTGATACAATTAGAGTTTCATTGACAGAAGATCCTTGGCTTGAAATCGATCCCTGTAGGCGGCTTGTTCATCTCGCTGAGTCGTATGAGACATGCTTTGAGAAATCAGAAGTGGTCAGAAAGATCGAAAAGAGAGAGGTTGCTATTGAAGGGACAGGCCTACATAAAGATGGCAGTGTGTTGGTTAAAGCTACGAAGGAGGACCTTTTAGCCTCCGAGATTAAGGCTGATATTGTCCTCGTCGATACCGATGATTTAAGTAGCGTAGTCTCAATTTGTGATGGGGACGAAACTGTTTGGGAAAAGAGTGTTGTTCCAGGCACATCTTACATTCTTCTAGAGCTCACCGGGTCTAAAATACAAAAGGGGAGGCGATTCTTTGAATGGTTAAGGAAAAAAGGATCGAAAATTCCCGTCATCCTCGTCATGCGGTATGAATTAAGTCAGGCCGATTTGACGATCCATGCGGCTGCAGAATTCGGATCGCTTTTTTCTGAGGGGATGGGAGAAGGAATCATGATCTTAGCTGATCAACCTATTGATTTCATAACCTCCCTAAGTTTTAGCATATTACAAGCTACTCGAATGCGTTTTTCAAAAACCGATTTCATTGCTTGCCCGGGGTGCGGCCGAACGCTCTTTGATCTCCAAAGCGTGACAAAGCGAATTCAGGAAAAAACCAGCCACCTTCCTGGGGTTAAGATTGCGATCATGGGATGTGTCGTCAATGGACCGGGAGAAATGGCCGATGCAGACTTTGGCTATGTCGGCTCAAAGACAAGCAAAATCGATTTATATGTTGGAAAGACCTGTGTTGAGAGAGAGATCGATTATAAAGATGCTGATGAGCGTCTTATTGCCCTCATAAAAGAGCATGGAAGGTGGATTGAGCCTCAAATTCCTGTTTTGTTATGATTAAATAAAAATTCATAATGGGCAAAAAAACAAAATTCAAATCAATTAGACTTAAATATCTCATCAACCCTACTCCTAAAATGTACAGAGAAGGGGTTTTTGATAAGTTGATTTCAGCAAAAAAGAACAAGGACCTTGCTGAAGAGGAGTATTTAAATTTTCCTGATGGCTATCCAAGGCCTTCTTTTGTAACTAATGACTATAAGCAGGTTGCGATTGCGGAAGTCACTGATTTGGGATCTCCCCCTCTACTTGATGCTAGGTCTAATCCTAGTAATGAAAAGGCAAAGCTTATCCACGAAACGATTAAAAGTTCTGCCATATTCACTGATAAATTACCAAAGCCTTTAACTGAACCTTCTTACATCTACCTGTTAGATAAGTTTGATCGCAATCAAACTCCGCTCTTAAGTTTACCGCAGGGTGCAATTGCGAACTGTTACGCTTGTTCTGCGAGCAATTACAGTTTAATTAGTTTAGCCCTTTCACGTTTGACTAGTAAAAATAACTCAAAAGAAGAAATTAAACGGGCGCTCGAATATGGGCATTCTTTAGCCTGGTCTAGACCTGTTCTTCAGTATGGGAACAAGAAACTGACGTCTTATTTATCAAAAACTTCAGGCACCCTTAAACAAGGGGGAGATTTTTGGACTTCTGTGGTGGGAGCAAAGCAATATTTAGTGCCTGAAACTTGGATTTCTTCGCCCCTCATCTATAACTATTTCAGGGCTTATTCAGAATTAGCCCCTAGAATGTTGGATATAACTAATCCTTTTCATGAGCTAGGGGACGGTAAGAGCTCTTCTTGCATAATTTCTATTGAAAATGAGCATTGGGTGAATTTTGCCCACTTGATCCATTCGCAAAAAAAAGAACCAAAATCTGTGACCATTCGCGCTTTCTATCTACAAATGCAAGCGCCTATTGATGCGCATGTTAAGTTAAAGATCATGAATGATTCCGAGGTTGTTGCGGTTGCAGAGGTTGTTGTTCCAAAGTCAAAATTTTATACTCATATGGTAAAATTTCATCTCTCTAAGCCGCTTGAAATGACGATTCTCCATAAGGCCAAATCACTTTTGTTGAATAAGAAAAGGGTGAAGTCATTAAAAGCACATATAGAGGTAAAACAAGGATCACGCGTCAATATTCTTGAGGATTCGCTTTCAGTTTCTTTTCATCTTCCATCAGAAGCGCTAGATATTCCTGCTCTTGATGATTTGCTCTTGGAAGCCTGGGCTAAAAAGTTAGGCGTAGGGATGCAAGAAAGGGCTGCGGGATTCGACACTTCGAGTATTTATCAATTAGACGAATTGAGAATGCACCAAGTGGATATTAGTAGTAATCCTAAAGTCACTAAGATATCTCCTCATCAATTGCCCGGTACTAAAGCACTTGACTACATTCGCGGGGTCCTTTCAACAGGTGCCCCTATTCCCTGGAGATTCAATCTCTTCCAAAATTACGTACGGGCTTCAAACAATGGGAACGGTATTGTAGCGCCCAAATCTTCTAATCCGATAGCTGAGGGGGGCATGACAATGTGCTCGTAGGAATGGTCGATCGAGCACATCCCAAAAGCGGCCCGATCTTTGATTATTATCAAAAGATGACGAAAGCGAAAGAACTTCCTGAGGCTATTTTCTTTTCCATGAATTCTTGGTACGGCTCGGGTGCATGGTGGGGAAATGGTACAAACAAGAAAAACGCCCTTATTCCCGAAGGAACATCTCCTGTCTGGGTAGAAAATGGCTGTAAGGGAACACCCCTTCCTAGCAACATCTTCTGGATTCCAAGTACCGCTTTGACAGATGGTACTGCAATTAATCTAGCCTTTATCGATTGGCCCCTACTTCGTAAAAAGGGCGACTCTTCGATTAATAAAAAATTATTTGAAAACTGAAAAGTCAATCATTTTTTGAATCTAGATCAAATTCAAAAATAGTGGTAAAATGTTCCCATATAAAAATCATTTTTAAGGTGGGAATTCATGGAATTAGGCAACTTATATCAGGCGCAGAGGATTGCAAGCGACGTAGTTAATCCTCCAATATTTCCTTGCTATAGCGAAAAATATCTTGAATCGAAAGAGGGTGTTCATTACGCGGCGCTGCAGGTCTACTCAACTGTCTATACCTGTGTTTCCTTGGTGGGTGAAGCACTTAGCGCTCTTATCGCTTTAGTAAAGTTTGTAGCGGTCTCTATTTTTGAGTTGTTTGAGCCGATTCTTAAACCCCTTTTAGATACAGTATTTCCCATTAACCACGTCAGCGGCTGCCGGCGATTCGTATGTATTCCAAGGACTTGGGAGCTGTCATTGGGGAAAACTCTCTATGATGGTATGACAGGAAACTATGTTGAAGTGGGAGCCACTTACGGTGACCATATGGAAGAGACGGTTTCTAAGGTATTTCATCAAATTGAAAGAAGCAATCCCGATATTTTAAATCCTCATGTAGAGAAAGATAAATTTGAATACCATGTGAAAACTGTCCATCAAAGTCAGGTTAATGCGTTTGCGATGATGGGCGGAGGCATGGTGGTGTTTAGTGAGCTTGTAAAAGAAGTCCAAAAGGCAATAAACGAGAATAAATTTCAAGAAACCACCATCGAATTTCCTGATGGATCGACAGCAACTGTTGATTTATCGGGGTTAACAGTCGACGATGTGCTTGCAGGGTTGATGGGGCATGAAATGACCCACGTGGCTTCAAGACATTCCATAATTAGCATCATTGGTGGACTTTTCCGGCAGGCTGTGCTTTTCATTGCCGCCTTTTTCCTAAATCATCAACTAAAAGCTAACGATCAAGAATATCAAGTGCTTGTAAACAAACCAGCCAACCAAAGGTCAAGACAAGAAGAGCGTCTTCTAGAGGAAAAAGAAGAAGAATTTGAGAGAGCTAGCCAAGTCCTGGAAATGGTAGCAACTAAACTCAATGCTCTTTTAGGGTTAAATTACTCAAGAGCGCATGAGTATGAGGCTGATATAACGGGTCTCTATATGTCTGAGAAAGCTGGATATAACCCATTGGGCGCTATTTATCTGCAGGAAGTTTTGGGGCAGTCTCATGACGCAGAAACTTTGGATTCAATCCATAGGAACTTTGAGTGGCTCTTTACGCACCCCCACAGCAGCAATCGTAAACGGGCCTTATTTGCAGGGCTTCAAGAACTTAGTCCCGACGTGCTAGAAGGACGTGTCGTTTGGGCTGCACCTAAAGAAGACCGATACGATACAGGCAAAGGCGCCAACGCAGCTATGAGATATGCAAAAGAACAAATGGACCCGGCCGTAGCTACCACCTAAACTCAAACAACTATAACTAGTGAATTCACTTGGGTATAATCTTGTTTTTTAGGTATAGGTGGTCGTATGGAAGACCATTGGTACTTGAGATCGGTTGAGGAAACCCTAACTGCTTTTCGTTCAACCCCTGAGGGTTTGTCTCAGCAAGAAGCAATGGTAAGACAGCTCCGTTATGGCCGTAACCAAATCAAGGAAGAAAAAAAACGCTCGTTATGGGGGATTTTTTTTCGTCAGTTTTTCAATCCTTTAGTGTTTGTCCTTTTGATGGCCTCTCTCGTTAAGTTTTTTACCGTCAATTTAATAGAAGGGGGAGTTCTACTGTTCACCCTCTTGGTAATGGCCTTAGTTGGTTTTATCCAAGAAATGCGAGCTGAACATGCGATTGAAGCCTTAAAGAAGTTGTCAGCTCATAAATCGAAAGTCAAGCGGGATGGAAAGATGAAGTCAATCCATTCAGAAAGTCTCGTCCCTGGAGATATTATTTTTCTCGAAACAGGAGACAAGATCTCTGCTGATGCGCGATTGATCGATGCCCGAAATTTAAAAATCGATGAATCTACTCTCAGTGGTGAGTCGATTGCTTCAGAAAAAAGTATTGCTCCCTTGATGAAGCAATGCACTATTGCCGAGCGCCAAAACATGGTTTTTGCCGGAACTGTAGTCTCTTACGGTAAAGGAGTGGCTATCGTCGTAAGCACCGGTATGAATACCGAGCTTGGAAAAATTGCGGAAAGTCTCGAAGAAATTAAACGTGAAAAGACCCCCTTAGAGCGCAATGTTAGACAGATCGGCAATTGGATGTTATTGATCATTTTTTCTGCAATTCTCCTCTTTGTCGCTATTTGTTATAAACGAGGTTTTTCCATCATCGATATTTTCTTTTTAAGTGTCGCGGCCGCTGTTTCTGCGATTCCCGAAGGGCTTCCTGTTGCCTTTACAACGACGCTTGCAAGAGGAATGCAGCTGATGGCGAAAAAAAACGCTATCATTCGTAAGTTGATTGCTGTAGAAACGTTAGGATCGACTACCGTCATCTGCTCTGATAAAACCGGCACTTTGACTATGAATAAAATGAAAGTATCGACGCTGTGCTCTTATGAGAAAATCATTCCTCTAGATCATTTTAAAACCAACCCTGACCCAATTTTCGCTCACATGTTTGAAATTGGCACCTTGTGTAATGATGCCTTGGTTTCTATCCAAGGGCCCCATTATGAAATTGTAGGGGATCCCACAGAAGGGGCAATTCTGGAAGCTACCCTAAAAGCAGGGATTAATCCCAATCACTTAACAAATAGCTTTCCCCGAATCGCTGAAATTCCTTTTACCAGTGAAAAGCTCTATATGGCTACTTTGCACTCTAATGAAGGGAAAAAAAGGTGCTACGTTAAAGGAGCTCCTGAAGTGATTCTTTCTATGACAAGTCACGTTCAGGCACAGAATGGCAAAATCCCCCTAGATCGTAAAATAGAAGGCCAAATCGAAGAGATGTTGGGAAACATGGCTGCTAATGCATTACGGACCGTTGCAGTAGCCTTTTGCGAAATTGACGGACAAACGAGTCATCTTTCTCCCGAGCTCCTACACGGAAAACTAACCTTTTCAGGCATTTTTGGAATGACCGATATGCCCAAAGAAGAGGTGATTCTTGCAATCAATTCATGTAAAGACGCAGGAATCCGAGTCATAATGATCACAGGAGACAACCCTATAACTGCCGCAGCGATCGCCAAAAAGATTGGGATCCCTACCTTAAGTGTGATCACGGGAAAAGATCTTTATTCGACAAGCGATGAACTCTTAAAGCATGTGGTTTTGACCAACTCGGTATTTGCCCGAGTTGAGCCATCGCAAAAACTAAGAATTGTAAAAGCCCTTCAATCTCAAGGGGAAGTTGTGGCAATGACGGGAGATGGAGTCAACGATGCTCCTGCACTTGAAACAGCCAATATCGGAATTGCTATGGGGATTACTGGAACAGATGTCGCTAAAGAATCATCAGATATGATTTTGGCTGATGATCAATTTGATACGATTGTTTCTGCTGTAGAAGAAGGAAGGGCTATCTTTAATCGGCTTAGAAACGTTTGTGCATTTTTATTAACAACATGCTTTGGGGAGTTATTTGGTCTTATTCTCACCGTATTTTTCTTTGGTATCGCCCCATTGACTCCACTCCAAATCATTTGGCTTAACATGGTTTCAGGCTCTTTAATTGCCATCCCTCTAGGTTTTGAACCAAAGACCGGAGATGAAATGAAAGTTCCCCCCAGAAGCCCCCAATCGAACCTTCTTTATAGAGGAATGCTTTATCGAATCGCCTACCTATCTTTTCTTCTTGGATTGTGCGTTTTTTTTATATTTAGGTTTTCCTATCACAATGTCTCATTACAAAATGCAAGGACAATGGTTTTAACAAGCCTTGTCATTTTTGAATGGCTAATTGCTTTAAAGATGCGTTCTGATGAAATCCCCCTAAGAAAGCTGGGATTTTTTACGAATCCATTTTTACTTCTTGCGATCGGTGTTGGTCTAGTTCTTCAGTTGGGAATTCTATACATCCCACTTTTTTACAACCTCTTTGAAATTGAACCCATCACACTTCATGAATGGTTTTGGGTCCTCTTGCCTGGAGGTTCT
>JAJZEO010000078.1 GCA_021847505.1 bacterium | reverse complement strand
TGGCAAGTGACAAATTTTTCAGCCCCCATGCTGGTTTTGTTCATTTTCGGCCCATATGGCGTATATCCTCCAAAGTAGACCTCTCCAATGCGAAAGGCTTCGTTGGTTCGGAGAATACTTCCCACATTGTGGGCAGATCGTAAATTGTCGAGGTAGATATCGATCGGGAGAAACGGCTTTGTGGTAGGCCGATCTTCTTTTCGTACTTGGAGAAATTGTTGCTCGGAGAGCTGCCTGCCAGCCTCTTGCATGTGGAAATGAAAACGATGACTCCAATCCTCTTTTGTGTAAATTTGGGGAAGAGAAAAGGCTGAAGCGTAGGGAAGATACAGCTCTTCGCTTGCCCCTTCCTCTAGAATTTTTCGGATCACCGAAGCCGCCCACTGATGAAGACGTTTTGTGGGGATCATTCTATACTGCTCCTGATTCAAAAATTGGGTTTTTCATTGCCGGCATCCATGCTTTAAAATTTGCCGGCAGCTCGCCTGTTGTTAACAGAGCTCGCCTTCGGCAACGGCCAACGCCTAATTTAAAATCAAGGCGCCGCCTTCGAAAATCTCCAATTTTTGAATCCATCTCAGTATAACACTGCCCGTCTTTCCAAATACTCATCGAGAGAACCATCATAGGTGTGGATGCCATCTTCTTCTAGCGCAATGATGCGATTAGCGACTGTAGAAATCAAATCACGGTCGTGAGAAGCGATGATCACCGTTCCTTTGTAATCCTCCAATCCCCATCCAAGAGAAGAGACCGATTCGAGGTCGAGGTGGTTATTCGGTTCGTCGAGAATCAAGGTATTAAAGGTGTTCATCATGAGAGAAGCGATGATCAATCTCGCAGTTTCACCTCCTGAGAGCTTGGAGATCTCTTTGAGACCTTCATGGCCCGAGAAGAGGAGCTTTCCTAGAACCCCACGAATTTCTTGTTCATGCATCCCTTCTTTTTTGGGCCTGAGCCAGTCGACCATGTTGACTTTAATGGATTTATCTACCAGATCCTCATGGTTTTGGGGGAAATAGCCGATTTCGACATGGTTACCAAGGACGATCTGCCCCTGATCGGGCTGAAGAACACCCGCCAACAACTTGAGCAGAGTTGTCTTACCCCGTCCGTTATTACCAATCACCCCAATCTTATCTCCCCGATTAATCTCATAAGAGAAGTTCTTAATCACATGAATGTCTCCAAATGATTTAGAAATCCCCTCAATTTTAAAAGGAATCTGCCCCGATTGTTTGGTAGGGGGCTCAAAACGAATGAACGGTCTTTGGATGTTCGATTTTTTCAATTCATCTGGAGCGAGTTTTTTCATTTCCTTGATACGCGACTGCACTTGAGACGCTCGTGTACCTGCACCAAATTTTTGAACAAACTCTCTTAATTGAGAAACCTTTTTCTCGCGGGATTTATTTTCTAACTCAGCACGGGAGCGTGCTTGGGATTTGTTCGCAATCATCGCATCATAGTTGCCGGGATAGATGATGATGGTTTCATAATCGATATCAGCAATATGTGTGCAAATGGTATTTAAAAAGTGGCGGTCGTGAGAGACGACGATCAATGCGCCCGCATAATCATGGAGGAAGTCTTCAAGCCATTTGATTGACTCGAGATCGAGGTGGTTAGTGGGCTCGTCGAGCAGGAGAGCTTCAGGTTTACCGAATAATGCCTGACAGAGGAGGACTCGAAACTGCATATCTAACGGGAGTTCCCCAACATTTTTGTTGAAATCTTCTTGAGAGAGCCCCATTCCACCGAGAAGAACTTCAGCATCGGTTTCTGCCGTATAGCCATCTTCCTCTGCAATGATCTCCTCGAGGTCACCTAAGCGGAGGCCCACTGCATCGGTCATTTCACCTTCATAGAGCTTATCTCGCTCACAAATGGCTTTCCACAACCTGCTATTGCCCATTATCACAACATCAACAGCTCTAAAATGGCTAAACTCTTCGAGATTTTGCTTGAGAAACCCTACCCTCTTAGGAAGAGAAACCGTTCCTGATGTAGGATCCTCAAGTCCCATCATAATCTTCATCAGAGTCGACTTTCCTGCTCCGTTCGGCCCGGTTAAGCCATAGCGATTTCCTTCGTTGAAGGCAACCGACACCTCTTCAAATAATATTCTAACCCCAAGCTTTTTAGTAATCTTGTCGAGAACGATCATGGATAAATCCTTTTTGACAGAGAAGTGTAGCAGATTTTCCAGCTTGCTACAAGGAGGAAAAATTGGTAAAATACTCCTCATGACTAGTTTTATAGAAGCGATGGGAGAAACCGTTAAAGCGGTTGGGGTGGTTTTCATGAGCTGTATACCATAGAGAAATGGCGCGTACCCAAAGCAAATGGAGATTATGTTGATGTAGACTATTATAGAGGGGACGTGCTTATCCCTGGATTTGAGTCCTTTCAAGAGTGCGTCTACTACATCATCCAGCTGGCCTTTGCGATTTTAACCTGTGAGTGTATACCCTGGCCTGAATCGACTAAATTTTCCCGATCTACCGAGATAGTGATCAATGATGTTTCAGTCTGGAATAGGGAATTTGCCAAATCAATTTTTCACTACCTGACTGCTGGAGATCGGGAGAATACAACCCAAAACGAGAAGGATTTCCTTAAGCCTTTGCGAACATCCTTCTCTCTACTTGAGGGACAAATAACAATTCATTGGCACGAAATAATTGATACCCGGGGAAATTCGATTTGTGAAGGGATTGTGCGCCTTCCCTCTAATCAAAGAATTCATTATAAGCCTAGGTCTTTTCAGGGGGATAACAGAGAGTACTTCTGGCATACCTATCGGGTTTACGAATCGGCTGACTACGAAAAGCACTATAGAAGACTAAAGGAGGAAGTTTATTCAAAAATTTGCTTTGACGCCCCCTTTATCTGTTCTTGTGGCGACCCAAGGAGATTGTATAGAGCTGTAGGATCGGTGCTTGCTGAGGAGGCAAAGTTAGAGAATAAAGAAAAAGAGATTTGTGATCTACTGGTCTATTTAAATGAGCTTCCCTTATCTTCGGATAGGTTTTTTAAAATATTTCTTATAGATGGATGGCTCGAGAAGGGATTTATCATAGAAACAGAGGCTCCCTCTCCCGAAGTGGATAGTCAAGAAAAAATTCACCATTTGGAGCAAGAAATCAGCAGAAAGTTTCCTCAAAGTACAGTTCGTTCCCAAGAAGGCAAGCTTATTATAAAGATATTGTAAAAAAGAGCTTTTCGATGGTACAATTGCTTTTTATAAGCTACTAGGGTTAGGGTTAGCAATGGCTGGGTTTCCGTCAATACAGTATTTGAATTTGATAGGGGTTGAAAGAGATCGGCTTAGATTTCAAGAGGGCGATCGAACCAGAAGCGTCCTAGAATTTCAAGAAATTACTACTACAAAAGAGCCCTCCCAAGAGGTGGTGACACAAGTCGATTATCGCGATTGTATCGGATTAGTGAGGTTAGTGGTTGACTTCTTTATTGCGTTCATTAAGAGGTGTGTTGGCTGTCAAACCAGTGGTGATGAATTCCCTCAAAAGAACTACAATTTGACCAAGTCGAAAGCTCGATTTAAGGAAATACGATCTCGTGCGGCCACAGAAGGGGAATGTGGGGTCGAACACCGGCTTCTCATCGAACAGATCCAAAAAACCATGCGTCAAGTATACTCCAGGTTTTCAAAAAAACAAGCTCGCAAAATTGCGGATCAAGCTGCAAAAGTTTGGGGAAAATTCAGAATAGCTATGGAAGCGGCCCAAGTGGAAGTAGCGAGCGCAAGGGGGCGTGGGGAAAATCTTGATAGTTGTTTTCAACAAGGTTTTTGTAGACCTGAGGTTTGTCTTATAAGGCGGGATGAAACACGCAATGATAAGCTCTTTCAATCTCAATTAGAAATTACTCTACCAATAAAGGAGAGGGGGCTCGAAAGAACAGTCACTTTATTTGCAGGAATCGTTTTTGGTGCAGAAAATTCCACGCCTAGGGAGGTGGCCTTAAGGGCGGCCTCGGAAGAAGGGTTGGCATTGGAACTAGGGAATGAATCAGAGACACAGGAAGCCCTAATTAAACGAGCATTAGGTGCAAAAAGGGAAAAATGTGTAAAACCTTTAACTCATACTCTTGAACTCATTCGAACTGAATTATTGCCTGAGGATGATCGTATCGTTCTCACAACGTCGGGGAAAGATCAAGTGATTGTCGTCAAAGCGAAGGATCTAGCTCTTGGATGCTTAACTAGTGATGATGATGAACGATTAGAGGAAAAGCGTAGGCAAGTTGAGGATACTGCCAGCCGTTGCTGTAAGGCACCAGAGGGCTGGGAAGTAGTGGCTACAGTCGTGAGGGAGCCTCATGATACTAGATGGGGAGTTGAGTTCACATTAACACCCATTCAGGCTTCAGCCTAAGTCGGATAAATTCCCCTGCCCTAGAAATTAAGAATTCGTTACAATCCTCCCTGAAAATTTCTTAGGTATTCATATGAATGAAGTTCAACTGTGTGGGAATTTTTTAAATTCCTTCGCCATGCCACCGGTGGCGACGACTTGGCTCGTAACTTGTGACCCCCTAACCAATTGTCGTCGTTATCGCTGGGTTAATGACTGGGATCCAAATTTAAATCTACTTTTAGGGGTCGACTATAGTCAAGAAATGATCACTGTAGTTAACACGGTTCAAGATATTATTAGAGTTGCCCTTTTTCTTGTTGGGGATGCTTATTGCAACCCTGGTATAACGGAGATTCGACAATTAAGTGAATCAATACAAGCTCATGTGGGAGTTTTTCGACCCAAACAGGATAGCGAAGGGGCGTATTTACTCCTCGATGTAAAAAAAGAAGTTGGCGTTCGACATCTTAAATTATTTTTCTTCAGAAGTAACGGAGAACAAATAATTATTTTCGAAAAAAGATTTGAGCATAGGCTTGATCGATAAAGACTTTATGGGGTGTTTTGTTAAAAAAAAGCCTAAAGTTCGTGAACTCATTATTTTAATGCGATTAAGATTTGTTAAAAAAATGAAGCTTTGCTACAATTACTAGCGCAATTAACGTAAAAACTGTGAGGGTTACAAATGAAGTTAGATGATATTTTAAAAAGTCAAAAGGATCTTTTCGAAACAGCCTTTGAAGGGTTTTCAGCAGTTGATGTTGAAAAGCTTGATGAACTAGAAGCTGCTGAGGATATTCAGCTTTTTGCTGTTAGCCAAGACGAATCAAAAAAAGCTGCTCATGAAGGACTTGTTGCCTGCATTAAAGCTTACGCAAGCTGGTTCTTCAATGTATTAAAGAACGTGTTTACTTGCAATTGGAAAGAGATCCCAGCTCGTCCTGCTTGCTGCTGGACAAAGCTCGACGTAACATCAGTCGAATTCCAAATCGCTCATGCTGTTGCTGGTGAAGGCGAAGAAGGCGAAGAAGTAAAATTGTATGAACCTTTAGATGTTAAGATGATCACAACAGCTGCTTTGAAAGCTCTAGGCGTTGAAGATCCAGAAGAAGTGCCAGAAGCAAAAGAAGAAGAAGGCGACAAAAAAGCTAAAAAAGCTGACAAGAAAGAGAAGAAAGAAGAAGTTAAGTCTCCTCTTGATACAAACATTGAAGCTCTTACAAAAGCTGCAGCAAAAGATAAAAAATCTCCAATTTGTCTTGATGATGTTAGAGTTGCTAGATTTAACTTTAAAGTTGTTGATGGCAAAAAAGAAGCTTCGATTTCTTTCGTTAAAGAAGGTCAAGGTTTCGACGACAAGAAAGCAAAAGTCTTTACTTACACGTTCAAAGCATAATTGTTTGACGTTAGTCGACTGTTTACGAAAGGCTCGCTTATTAAAGCGGGCCTTTTTTTTGCTCAGCATGTAAAGGAAATACTTTAAATATTTCCAGTCTTTGTGTTACATTAGGATTCAATAAAGATTTAATAAAGTTGATTGGATTCAGAGGTGTGTTATGAATGGAATTGAATGGGGTAGTGCGGGGGTATTAATTCATCGATTAGTGGAAGTGCCAGAGGTGTTTTTTTCAGCAAGAGAAGATATGTCTGCAAGTATAGAGAAAAAGGTGTCGGTCTTGGAAATTGCCTTCTCCTTTGGCCTTGGAGATGTTGACAGTTCTATTTTCCAGGGCAAGATCATCGATGTTACCACGAATCAGGTGGAATCAGTTTCGTCGGATGAGAGGTTCATATTGCCCAAATTTAACAAGGAGGTCTTTAAAGAATTATTTCGTTTGACTTTTGCGGCTTTTTGCAAAAACTATGACAATGCGGAGCTTATTTCTCATATTTTGGCAGAGAATTGTATAGCACAATATCAAACAAAAGAAGATGGATCTATTCGAGGTTCATTTAAAATGACAGTGTCCAAGGAACTAGATGGGTCTGGTTCAGTATCTGATTTTAACTTTGCCCTTTCGGCATTGCGGGCGCCCTTTAAGGGAATGCAGCTACTCTCTGATAAGTGTTGTGATGTAGGACTGTTCTCATGCGATGGTGGGGCAAAGCACGAGGTGCAATTAAAAATGAAGAAGGAAGAGCTTTTCGCACAATCGAAAGAGGTGTTTGATGAGAAAGGGAGTATTCTTCTACCTAAAAAGCTGGTTGAACGGGCAGGGGTGTGCGAAGAGATCGCCAAACGGCTTGGGTTTAGCCCTTCAGAGGTCAAAGAGTTAATTCCTCTCCTATTGGGAGGGATTAATCAATTAGAAGCTTGTGGGTTCTCATTTAAGGGAACGGGGATTTTGGTCTATATGACTGCTGGTGGTCCCCATGAGCGCAAGCCAAGCGCTTGGTTAATCGCAAGGGCTTTTGATCCCAAACAAGATGGTAGTGAACTTGGGTACAAGGATCGATTGAGCAAAGTATTTAGGGATGGGATGAAAAAAGTTGATGGAGCAAAATCAAACCTATTTGAAGTGGTCCCTTATGTGGCAGCAAGTCCTCTCTTTGGGATTCATTCAGCACTTGAGCTTGTCAAGAGAAACAACTAGATGATATAAAGACAAGCATGGATCAAATCGCTTGCTTTATAGAACATCTGCGGAGTGTGCGGGGGGCTTCACCCCATACGCTTCGCAATTATTCGATCGATCTAGCTGAGTTTTGGCAAATGGGGCAAGGAGAATTGACGGAACGGGCGATTCGGCGCCATTTACACCAACTAACCTTACAAAATAAAAGTAAGGCAACTCTGGCTCGAAAATTGTCAGCCATAAGAAGCTTTTTTAAGTTTCTTGTTAGGCAGGGAAAGATGGATGAAAATCCTGCGACATTGATTGCAACACCTAAGCAAAAAAAGAGGTTGCCCAAGGCGCTCTCTTCTTCGGATTTCGAAGAGTTTATTGGCGCTTGCGATACGGCAACCTATCTTGGATTGAGAGATCGTACGATCATGGAGGTGCTCTATAGTTCAGGTATTCGGGTTGCTGAAATTTGTGCTTTGAATAAGAGTGACTTTAATCCTTCTCAAAGAACTCTTCGGGTCTTGGGAAAGGGGCAGAAGATGCGCATCGCCTTTTTGACAAAGAAAGCGCAGCAGTGGCTGGTCGATTACCTCAATCATCCTTTGAGGTCGTTATCTTCCGATAAGCATCAAAAGGAGCGGGATCCAAAAGCGATTTTTCTCAATCGGTTTGGAGAGAGGATCACTCCTAGATCGGTCGATAGGCTCTTTGCAGATCAATGTAAGCGAATTGGTTCATCAAATCGTATTACCCCCCATGTTCTTCGGCACTCAGTAGCAACGCATCTTCTCGAACAGGGGATGGATCTCAAATCGATCCAAGAAATCCTAGGTCATTCCTCGATCAAAACGACGACGATCTACACATCAGTATCGACCGCTCTGAAAAGAAAAGCTTATCAAGATGCGCACCCACTGATGAAGACAGACGAAAAGTAGGGAAAGTCTATTTGAGGGCGGTTTCTGGGGAGACGTAAGTGTATCCTAAGTCGTGTGCCACATGTTCATTGGTCACCTTTCCGCAGTAAATGTTTAGGCCCTGTCGAAGGAGGGGGTCTTCTCCTAGGGCTTTTTTGACTCCGTCATTGGCGATCTTAATGGCATAAGGGTAGGTGGCATTGGTCAAGGCTTGAGTTGAAGTGCGAGCGCAGGCGCCGGGCATATTGGTCACACAATAATGGACTACGTCATCGACGACATAGGTGGGGCTTGTGTGAGTTGTGGGGCGGGAGGTTTCAAAACAGCCTCCTTGATCGATGGAGACATCAACGACAACAGATCCTGGTTGCATATGAGAAATCATTTCGCGAGTAACCACACAAGGGGCTTTTTTTCCTGGAATCAATACAGCTCCGATGACTAAATCGGCATGACTTGTCAATTTTGCGATGATTTGAGGTGAAGAATAAAGGGTGTTAATTCTACCCATATAGAGGGCGTCTAACTCTCGTAAACGAGCAAGGTTTTGATCTAAAATGGTTACCCTAGCGCCCATGCCCACAGCCATTTGAGCGGCATTAGTTCCCACAACGCCCGCTCCGATGATGACAACTTCAGCAGCAAGCACGCCAGGTACTCCTCCTAGAAGAACTCCGCGGCCTCCGCCAGCAATTTGTAGAGCGTATGCGCCTGCTTGTATTGAAATTCTTCCTGCGATTTCACTCATAGGAGTTAAAAGGGGAAGTCTGCCAAATTTGTCGGTAACGGTTTCGTAGGCGATAGCGATCACACCTCTTTCCAAAAGTTGTCTAGTTTGGTTGGGATCTGGTGCGAGGTGTAGATAGCAAAACAAGATTTGCTTTGGATGCATGAGAGCAAATTCTTCGTCTTGAGGTTCCTTCACTTTGATGATCATCTCAGCTTCCCAGGCGCGTTTTGCAGTGGGGGCAATTTTCGCTCCGGCACGTTCGTACATTTCATCCGAATAGCCAATCTTAGCCCCTGCATTAGTTTCGATGATGACTTCATGACCCGCATCGACAAAACCTTGTACCATTGTCGGTGTGACCCCAACGCGATATTCGTGATTTTTGATTTCTCTGGGAACTCCGATGCGCATGGTATTTCCTTTTTTGGGAAACATCTTAGTGCATTAGGTTTTTTTTGGGTATGAAATTTCCTACAAAGATCAATTCGGCGGGCCCCGTCATCCAGATCGTTTGAAAATGATCGATCGCGAAGGTGGTTTCTTCTCTGTGTCTTGAGAGGATTCTTACGCGAGGTTGCTGTAGAATGGTTTGATTATAGGCAAGAGCTGCTGCGGCTCCGCCGGTGCCGCAAGAATAGGTTTCTTGTCGGACTCCCTTTTCAAAGGTTCGGATCGAAAGGGTGTCTGCCGATTCGACTTTTACATAATTAACATTGACTCCATAGGGAGCAAACATTTCGTGGCCTCGATAAAGATCCGCCAATTGAGGTAATTCAGGAGAGGTTAAATCATCGACGAAAATGACCAAATGCTCCGTGCCGGTATCAATCAGGTGACCTTCCAAGTTCATCGGAAGGGGGATTGAAGGTTCGATCATCTCCGCAAAGGGGAGTGAGGCTCTTACGTGGTCCCCATGAAATCCTATGACGCTAATTCCCGCTAATGTCTCAATTGAGCAATCTTCTCCAAAATGTTTGCCTGCGCATCGAAGTCCGTTCCCGCACATTCTGGCTTCACTTCCATCTTCATTAAAGATGCGCATTTTAATATCGGCAATCTCTGACTTTTGAAGTAAAATAAGACCGTCGGCGCCAATCCCATAATGGGGACGACAAAGAAAGGGGATCTTTCCTTGGTGCAGGGAGCTAAATTCACCCCTGTAATCTTCAATTAAGATGAAATCATTGCCCGAACCATGATACTTGTAAAAATCAATCGATTCCAATTTCTTTGTAACTTGTCACAATTTGATCAATTAAACCAAATGCTTGGGCTTCTTGAGCAGAAAGCCACGTATCTCTATCGAGAGCCTTTTCAATGCGCTTGCGTTCTTGCCCTGTTTTATCGACATAGAGCTCGATAAGCTGCTCTCTTGTTTTAATGATTTCTTTGGCTTGGATTTCAAGATCAGTTGCCTGTCCTTGGATGACACCGGCAATCAAAGGTTGGTGAATCATGATGCGGGAATAGGGGGTAGCAAACCTTTTTCCTTTGACCCCAGCAAGACTTAGGATAGACCCCATTGATGCGGCCAAGCCTGAAACTAGGGTGTAGACAGGGGCATTGATCATCGTGATTTGGTCCCAGATGGAAAATCCTGAATCGACAGAGCCGCCTGGGGAATTAATCACGAGTAGAATGGGCTTTGTTTGGTCTAGATCGTCAAGATACCACAATTTTCGAATCGTTTCAGAAGCTGATTTATCGTCCACCTGTGTAGAGAAGAAAATGCGTCTCTTTCTGAAGAGTAAATCCTCGATTTTGTTTTCATGCTCTGTGGCCTTTTTTTGTTCAATTACCGTATCACCTCTTGAATCGCTTATTAACTCGCTCATCGACGCTCCTTAACCATTTCTTGATCAATGCAAATCTCAGGATAAAGGGGAAAGCTTTGTAGCAGTTCTCCCACCTCTTTCTGAGTTTTGTGGATCACTTGTTCACTTGTGACACTATTGGCAAGGCTTTTCTCCCCCGTTTTGGGGTCATCAGCCACCTTGGTCTCTTTGAGCGCATTGTATATAATTTCGGCAATTTTTGCCATCTCCTTCTCAGTCATTCCCCGGGTAGTTAATGCTGGCGTCCCTATGCGAACTCCTGAAGTATACCAGGCACCGTTTTTATCGAAGGGAACCATATTTCGATTGACGGTGATGCCGCACTCTGCAAGTACTTTTTCAGCTTGGCGACCCGAGAGTCCAAAAGACTTTTTCACATCTATCACCAAGAGGTGGTTATCAGTTGCTCCCGACACTACCTCAACCCCTTTGGCTTTCAAGGCATGACAAAGAGTCTTTGCGTTTTCGACGACTTGATGAGCCCAAGTTTGATAGTCTGGTTGCATCGCTTCTTGCAATGCCACCAACTTTGCTGCCATGACGTGAGGAAGTGGCCCCCCAAGGACGTGAGGGCATCCTTTATTGACCACTTCTTCGAACTCTTTTTTGCATAAAACAAGACCACCGCGGGGCCCTCGCAAGGTTTTATGTGTGGTAGATGTGACAATATCGGCAAATGGAATAGGGTTATTGTTGCCTTTAAACACCTTGCCGGCCACTAATCCTGCAAAATGGGCCATATCGACCATTAAGACGGCTCCACATTTATGGGCAATTTCTTTCATAATAGAGAAATCAATGAGGCGGGAATAAGCCGAATAGCCGACGATCAAGATCAAGGGCTTTTCTTTCATGGCAAGGGCTTCAATGGCTTTATAATCAATAAGGAGGGTTTTTGGGTCCACTCCGTAGGATAGAGCGTGGAACATCTTTGAGGAGAGGTTAACCCGGCTACCATGGGTGAGATGTCCACCACAGTCAAGACTCATCCCCAGGATTTTTTGCTGTCCAAACTTCTTGCGAATCGATTCATACTGCTCATCTGAGAGGGCGGTCACTGATTTTTGGCCCATTTTCTCTATTTCAGGGATCTCAAATCGTTTTACTAAAACTGACCAAAAGGCGACCAAATTAGCGTCGGCGCCTGAATGTGGCTGCAAATAGGCATGCTCCGCCCCAAAAAGCTTTTTGGCTGCCTCAACCCCCAAGGACTCAATGGAGTCCACGTTTTCGCACCCGGCATAAAATCGATGAAAAGGATGGCCTTCGGCGTACTTATCGGTCAAAAGATTGGCCATAGCAAGCTGGGTGGTCAAAGAAGAGTAATTTTCTGAGGCTATGAGCTTTAGGGAGTTACGCTGCTTTTTAAGCTCTCCAAGGATGCCTTGAGCGACCGGAGGGCACTTCTCCCCCAAATGGTCCAAAGCGGCTAAAAAGGCTATGGTGGAGGTTTGCTCTAGGTCTCTGTCGTT
>JAJZEO010000059.1 GCA_021847505.1 bacterium | reverse complement strand
TACCGTTTCAATGCGCGCCTTTGAATTCAGCCGCGCGCTGTTGATGTGTACTGCCATAAGTGTCGCATGTGTTTGCGGATTGTAGAGAAGGCTGTTGTAGAAGGGAAGATTGAGAAATTTTTGCTTATCTTCGATTTCTTTTTCAGAAACAATCTTATCAAATCTTTCTTTACCGGAGATCAAGTAGCCGATGATCGCTACTGTTTCGCTTGTGGAATAGCGAAAACGCATGATCGTCTTCTCGATCTGCATTTGCGCTTTTTCAATTCTCTTGGAGATCTCAACTTCTTCTTCGCGGGAAAGGAGTGGGACTGATCCCATCTCTTTGAGGTACATTCGAACGGGGTCATCAGCGGCTGCATCACTTCGCTTAGGGAGAGCCTCGACTTCCTTCGCTTCTTTCTTCTTTTCTTTTTGCCGTTCAACCTCAGCTTGGTTGAAGATTTGAATATCCATCCCCGAAAGGAAGATCAAGATCTGGTCGATCTGATCCGCGGAATCAAAGCTCATGGGGAGAATGTCGTTGATTTCTTCGTAGGTGATGTACCCCTGATCTTTGGAAATCGCGACGATTTCCTCGATCTTTTGCTGATATTGGGGGTCAAACGTTTGATTACTTTGCGATTTAGCCATATACCCCTCGTGATTCAAACGTTGGTTTTTTCTTCACAGATCCCCAGCATTTTGATCCCGCTCCATCGCTCTTGTTTTTAACAAGAGCCTGCTTCGCGGTCGCTTTCAGCCGATCAAACTGTTGGAGCTCTGTTTTGAAAAATTCCAACCTTTGAATCCCTCTGGGTATAATCCTGTCAGTTCTAAAACAATTGCCCCACAGGGTAGCAACTCCACTCAATAATGTCTACCATCTTTCCGATTTTTTTGAAAGGGGAGAAATTGCACCTCCAATTAAACTTGCCCCTGCCCTAGGGAAGTCGCAAGAAAAATTTCTTTGAATTGGTTTAAAGACAGGATTAGCACATCAAAAACAACCATTTCTCTATCTGGAGGGCTCGCAATAAGAATTTCAAAATGATTATTTTTAATAATCCTCTATGGTTCCAAAAGCCAATCATTATGCCGAAGGATGCTATTCCTCTCTTCTATGAAGTCCGAGCAAATCTGTATCAGGATCTATATCGGCCAAACCAAGCTCTTTTTCATCTAGATCGAAAGTAAAAGCCTGATGCTTCAAAAGAGAAACTACTGAGTAGTAAGCCATTAAATGTCCTTGGTAAAACTCGTCCTTTCCCTTTTCTGGTTTATCTGCATCTTGTTTTGCTTCCAAAGCTTGATCCTTCAGAAGAGCTATAAAATCAATGAGGTATCCTTTGCATTTTTCATTGTCCATACCTTACTTAGTCCTTTCATTTATGATTGCTTGAAGAATATCCCTTTGTTCTTCATATAACTTTATTTCAGCCGGCCATTTTTTGTTAATCAAGGTATCTTGTCTTACAGGGTGTAGCTGATCCCAATCTGCGTAATACTTCGAAGGGTTTGCAATTTTATCTTTATGAAGTGCAATTTGCTTCTTATAACTAACAATCCCTTTTCGAAGTTCTCTGTTTGTCTTACCCATATAGTCTTGTAAAAGTTTTGCATGTCGTCCTCCCTGTAAAGCCTCTTGAAATACTGGCGGGGGAAGACCGGCAATGGAAAAGTGTTCCTTCCTAGCCTCTGGAGTATATCCCGCCGCCTGATTAGTTTCAAAGAACCGATCGATATTTTTATGTCCACTAGAGATCATTTGTTGAAAATTTTCAGAAGGATTCATTAACTCAGGGGGGATTTTTAACTCATTAGGCAAAAGGGATTTTCCTACCGTTTTGAGTTCATTGAGTGTGCTTGGTGCAAAGCAGCCGAGCTCTTCTACGGCGTCCAACATTTCGTGTGCAAATGTCGAGCCAAGCCCTCTAATTTGTTCTACATATACAGGTTTTGTAAAGTCAACTTCTCTCGATACGGTTTCTCTGTAAGCGGTGATTTCCTCATGGATATCTAGTGATTGAAAGGAAAGGTAATCTCCCGGATAGTTTTGATAGGAGGTATTAAGTTCGTATTCTAGTGATGTGACAACCACTGGTTGTTGAGTCTTGGTAGGGATTTCATAATGCTTCTCAGGTATCCGGATGTGAGGATCGGGGGGACAATAAGCAAAGTTTTGCTGGATATTTCCCCCTTCTCCAGACAAGACGGTCGCAGCGATTGCTATTGCTATACCTAGACCAGTTAAGATTTCCTCTTTGTACGCCCAAACAAGGTCTTTTGTCTGTTGCCATTTTGTTAAAGACCGATCACTGAGGCTGCAAAGGAACATGTGGTTTAAGTAGAAGGGATTTGGTGCGAGCATTTTCTCCAGTGCGAGGGTTTTATCCAAGTTCTTTGGATCCAAGCCTGCCCTTGCCAACACTGCAAGAAGATCAGAAATCTCTTCTAGCTCAGAATAAGAGATCGCCTTCTCAAAATCGTCCTTCTCGATGACTTCGATAAGCTCGATCAAATCGTCGTAAGATTTCACAAATGCAGAAAGTTTTAGGGAAAAAAGAGAAAACAGTATCCAAATAAATCGCTTAACCCACATGAAGCTACCTATTTTAGATCAATGAGATGGAGTTTGTTTTTAACAATTTCTTAAAATTAAGGCAATGAATTATAGTATTGAGAAATGTCTAGTACCTAACCATAAAAGTTCTCACGGGTAAAGCCTCTTCATTTTTACACGTGCATCTGGGATAGTAAATCCCCAAAGGATCTTTGTCCTTCTTGCGTTTCTATCT
>JAJZEO010000033.1 GCA_021847505.1 bacterium | reverse complement strand
CGTGCCGATTGCGCTGCCTTTTTTAAGTCAATGCTCGGGGAGTTACGGGTATCTAAAGAGGTGGAATTTTTGCTTCACGCCCGCCTTTTAACGATTACTTGTATTCGGGAAACCAATGCAGAGGGGGAGAGAAAAGTTTTCAGCTTACTCTCTAATCTAGATGTAGTTACCAAGAAAATCAGTCGAATCGAGGCTGCGATTAGGCACAGAATTTTTAATCACAGTCAGATTCTGCATTCCCGCCAGTCAATTGCGTATATGCATCAATTGGCCAAGGATAAGCTTGCGATAAAAATGAGTGAAGAGGAGCAAATCTTTCGTCCTAAGTTAACTGGTGGATTTGAGCCTAAGCACTTTAGTTGTCACTATTTTGAGGTGATGACGCTACTTGATCAAGTCGAAGAAAAAGGAGTTGCCATTGCGTTACGCTCGATCAGGAAGGAAGATAAGCCATTTGCTTTTTTCCGTGGGGGAAGGTTCATGCAAGATCCACCAGGCCTAGATGAAATGGTTTTAGTTGTCGAAGGGACTTTGAAGGGGAGCCCTGAAGAGATTTGTGCAGAAGTTGCTAAAACTTCGGTGAGAGAGATGATCCTTGTCGATGTCTCTAAAGGACCTCCTTTTCATCTTGAATCGACCTTAGATGACATTAAAGAACCACAAGCTAGACGCGTGATTGAAGAGATGAGGTCTAAAGAGGTCGTCACCACCTTTGATCTAGTACATACTTACCTAAACTTAGTCAAATTCGAGGTTAAATGAAAAAGATTCCTACGTTAATTTTCGCTAGAATGTGTCAATTCTTCGCCCAATATGGGGTGAGGACATTGATGGTGCTTTACTTGATCGAGAGTCTCAAAAAGGGGGATGCCGAGGCGCTAGCCCTGAATGCAATCTTTGTCACTTTGTTTGAAGTAGGATCCACTTTTGGCGGAGTTATTGCCGATCGTCTATTGGGGTTTAAGCGTACCCTCCTTTTAGGAGGGGCGCTTTTAACGTTAGGTTTCTCCTCCCTCATCTGGTCAGACCAACTTATCCTCTCTTTTGGTCTCTTGATTTTGGGAGGAAACCTTTTTTCTTCTAACGTCCCCGCCTTAATTGGACGGGAATTAGCCGATGATGAAAAGAGACAAAAGAAAGTATTTATCCATATGTATGCCTTGCAAAACCTGGGAGCATTAGCAGCCATCCCTCTTCTTAGCTTCTTGAAGGAGTTTTACGGTTATACACCGCCGTTTTTGCTTGCGGGAGCAGTGATGGGAATTTGCGTCTTAGCACTTTCTTTCATCCATGTGGAAGAAAAAATTCACTCCCAGAAGGGGAGTTGGAAAGGTGTGGGAGGTCTTTTGGCCATGCCGTTGATCGCCTTCTTATTTATGCAAAATAAGCAGTTGGCAACGACCGGATTAATCATTCTTGGTATAGTCCTTGCACTGATCTTTTTGAAGAAGATATTTACCCCGGGGATCATTCTCCATGAAAAGAGAGGGCCTCTCTTGGTGGCCCTGTTTGCTATTGTGATTTTCTTTGCTGTCGAGGACCAGACTCTTTCGACGTTCATTTTATTTGCTGAAAGAGTGTGTCATCGTGATCTATTGGGGATGACTCTGCCTGCGTCCCTAGTAGCCATGATGAATCCCATTGTGATTGCTCTATTTTCTCCCTTGATCGCAAGATCGAAGAAGAGGATCGTGCTTCCTTTTATCATATCGGGAATCGCACTTTTGGGATTGTCACTGACGGCTAGTACCTCGATTATGCCTCTCTTGATGGTCGTTGCGATCATTTCTCTTTCAGAACTTTACATCGGCCCGCTTGTTTATCAAGCGGCTGCTGATTCGGCCCATGAAGAAAAGCGGGGTGAGGTCATGGGGGTTGTCCCGATCGCCTTTTCCCTAGCCTTCATTCTATCGGGGTTATTAAGCCGCCTTGTTGTAGCAGGGCAAGGAGTATCCCAAATGGCGGCCTTCATGTCTGGTTTTCAAAAAATGAGTATATTATTATTGATGGCAGGGTTGGGGCTTTTACTTGTCCAAAAAAAGAGGGAAGTCGTTATGGCATAGCATCTTTATTTAAAATTGACCGCTAAAATAAATACATCTAAAATTGATGGTAATTATGGAAACAATAGCGGCATATGGAGCTTTTTGTGGATTGATCATTCCTGTAATGAGGGCTACCCCTTTGATCCCTTCTTTCGCTTCTAGCGAGGGGTTGGAAGGGGACCAAAAAATCGTGGATGATCTAACAGATCGCATGGGGATCTCAAAGAAAATTGAGGTTCGGCGGACCCCAGTCGAAGAAAAATTTGAATATGCGGCTTTTGGAGCCCTAGCTCTCCCTTTTTCACAATCGTTCCTTGTTCCACAAACACACTGGATTTCTCAAGAGGCAAAACCCTTGGTCTATGCGCATGAAATCGCTCATATTGAATGCAATCACCTACTAAAGTTTGGGGCTTTATTGGCGATTACTATTATTGCTGTCTCGATCATCTTCTTTGGGATGAGCCCTCTTGAATTTGCGCTTCTCGCGGGTGTTGTTGCTGGTGTTGCTGCCTTGATCCTCTACTCCCAATACGCGGAAAAGGAGGCTGATCTACGTGCCTGTGAAGTGTTGAGTGATGAGGAAATCCTCTCAGGAGTAGCGATGTTTGAACAAATAAGAATAGAACAATTGGAGACGTACAACGAGGCTAAAGCAGGTCGCACTGGCCATTATTTTGCCGACCTTGTTTTTAGAATGACGTTGAATGAAAATGGGGATAATCTTCTGGACATTTTCCATCCTCCCCTATCGGAAAGGATCTCCTATATGAATGCTTTTGTTAAAGATCGCGCGACAGTATAATAATTATTTTAAAGATTGAATTTTCTTTCAAATCACTGTATAATAACCAGGTTATAATTCACTAGGGATCGCTATTATGGAGATTGTGGCAGTTGGCCTGGCTTATGGTTTTGGGTCCTATCTTTTGAGGGCAACCCCCTTGATCCCTTTTTTCGGTTCAACCGAAGGGGTTAAAAAAGAGCAAAAGATCGTCAAGGGGCTCGCACAGCGCATGGGAATCACAGAAATGATCGAAGTTCGCCGGACTCCTTTAGCAGGCCTCTTTGAATATTCAGCGTTTGGCGCTATCGGCTTTCCTTTTGCCAATTCGATTCTTATTCCTCAAAAAAGCTTAGTTCAAAAAGAGGCAAAGGTTTTTACCTATGCCCAAGAAATCGCCCATCTTGAAAGAGGGGATAATCTAAAAATAGGGATTGTCATGCAACTTGCATTGATAGTTATTGGCCTTGTCGCATTTATAGATTATCCGATTGAGGTGGCACTTGTGATTGGAATTGTCGCTGCTATTGCGATGGAAATATTTATTACTCGAAGGTACGAGGAAAAAACCGACGAGCAAATCTGTGGTATTTTGACCGACGATGAAATCATCGGGGGAGTGTTAAAGCTTGAGCAGAAAAGGTTAGACCAAAGACGGATTTACCTAAATGCAAAAGAGGGGAAGGGGACTTTTTTAGGGGATCTTTTCGGTCGAATGCATTACAATGAAGTAGGAGATTCTTGTTTTGATCTCTGTCATCAATCATTAACGAAAAGGATTTCAACCCTTAGGTCTAAAATTAGAGATCAGGAAAAGAGAAACGAATGTTATCTTCTTATGAAAGAGTTGTAACAGGACTTTAGAGGAATTATGGAAAATGCACTTATTGGATATTCTGCTCAAGCCGCATTTCTAGGTTGGATCTTGGGGGGCGCACCTACCGATACCAAGCCTGTTGATGATCAGAGAATCATTCATTTATTTGAAGGAATGAAATCCCGCATGGGAATGAATGAAGTAGCAATTTCTCTTAGACAATCAGAAAAGGTAGGAGTAGCGCGAGCTACGGGATTCGACGTTGGTTTTGGAGCTACATACCAAATTACAGTATCTTCAAGGAAGTTTAGTGTGCTGAGTGATGAAGAGATCTCTGCTCTTATTGCTCATGAGCTTTTTCATATTAAACATGGGGATACCATTCGGTTAACTTTCACATTATTTATTACTCAGTTGGCATCAACTAGTTTGTTTGTCCAATATGTGTCAGACTTTTCCAAGATTGCTGCTGTTGGGGGGTCTCTCTTGGGATTGGGGATTACACTGTTTGGTTATTCCCCCGCTATCGAGTTTCAAGCAGAAGCGGCAACTGCAAAGGTGCTTACCGAAGCGGAAATTCGCGCCTACATTAACTATCATGGTGGGGGCAAGGAGGACAGTTCTAATTTGCTTCATCCAGACTCTACTCAAGTGGTAAGGATGCTGAAAAGAGAGTTGGATTCTCGACACTATGAAGTTACTAAGGGGATGTAATGGAATGGGCCGTAATGGGAATAGTTACCGAGTCAGTACTATTTAGCTATTTCATTGGACACAACCCTTCTGATATTGAGCCTGTAGAGGATGAAAGGTTATTACGATTGTTTCAGGCGATGAAATGTCGCATGGGAATGGATGAAGAGGCAATCAATCTAAGACAATATGAGCAATTGAAAAAGGGGACTATGCGAGCAACGGGGCTCTCTTGTTGCGGATTTACAGGTCAAATCACTCTTTCACCAGGCGAACTTGACCACCTCAATGATGCCCAAATTTCGGCTCTATTCGCCCATGAACTCGCTCATTTAAAGCATTATGATCTCCTTCGCGCCGCTGTTTTTATCTTGACGGTCAATTTGGTCATAGCTGCAGCATGTTTAGTTCTCTTTTCCCTTCCCCCAATTGCCTGCGCTTCCCTGAGTATCCTTGTGGGAACGATCGTTGCTATGTTTGCCTTCTCCCCTTTCATAGAATTTCAAGCAGAAGAAGAAGCGGCAAAGATGCTTGATGATGAAGAAATCACTGAGTACATCAAGTATCACGGCGAAGGGAGGGAAGATATCTCCAACCTCAGTCACCCTAATTCAATTCGAGTGGTGAATATGTTAAAGGCTGAGCTAAGATCACGAGGAGTATAAGGGAACATTTCTTCGCATCTTTGACCAAATGTTCACGACGGTCAAGGCAATAACGACGGGGTAGGCGATCATGATTGGGTAGTAGATTGCTTGCATAATCCCATCAAATCCTACGAGTGACATCAAGGCAGTCAGCACTAGCTGTACAATGATGAGAGTTGTATAGGAAAGATATTTGGAGAGGATTTCGGCAATCGTCATGACAAGGCTAATGATTGTGGTAAGACAAGCTAATACGATGGCCAGATTTGCGACAAGTCCTAGCTTTGGACCAAGAGTGATATTAGCCAGGTGAGTCATCATCTGTGCTGGGGGAACATCGATTAAGTCTTGCGCATGAACAGAAGCTGCATGAGTTAATCCCCAATAGATGAGCGCAAGAAAAAAACACCCCAAAATTCCGGCTCTCAGTGTGGTAGAGAAAATGGCTTGTGGGGATTTATCGGCCGAATGTAGCTGGATCATTGTCCAGATCCCCGCAGAGAAATAGATTGAAGCAATCAGATCCATCGTTGCATAGCCTGTTGAGATTCCTCCCGTAAAAGCCTTCCAATGCGACATCGCACTCTCAGCGGCTAACGAAGGAGAGGAAAATAAGCTCTCGGCGCTGATCAGTAAAAGAGAACCAATCAAAATGGGGGATAAGAAATAGCCAAGCACTGGCAAGAGAAATGTTCTTTTAAAGCAGAGTAAGAGACTTATGAAACAGAGGAGGAAAGAAAAGCTCCCTAATGAGAAGGAGGGAAACAAGGGAAGAATGGCTGCGTGAGCCACAGTAACGCACCTTGGCAATACAGCAAAAGGGCCTAATAAGCCCAGTGTGACAACTAATAAGATCAAACCGCCGATCTTTCCTGCGCGGCCAAAAAAGGCGAGACACTCTCCACGGTATAGAGTACCACCGATTAATCCCAGGAGCGGGCCCCCAATTCCTGTGATCAAAAGACCCACGAATGCTGAGGAAAAAAACTCACCGGTTTGGACACCTAAAACTAAAGGAAAAACGACATTCCCGGCTCCGAAAAACATAGAGAAAATCGCGATCGCCATGGAAAGGGTGGTTTTTTTGAAAAAAGCACCCATTTTCCTAGTCTTCACAAGAGCAGCCGCAGCCACCTGTAGAGCATTGACTTAGGGGACTACAAATTTCAATTAAAATCCCATTCGGATCTCGGACATAAGCATCGCGCTGTCCCCAAGGCTTATTGGTCGGTTTTGCTACAGAAATCGCACCTTCTTCAATAGCGATTTCATAGGCTTCATCGACATCCTCAACAGAAAGGGCAATTTCGAAAGCGAAAGGGAGTTTATTGCCGTCAAATTCAACGACTTCTTTACCCATATTTTGCTTGGCAAACTCGAGATCGACAAAGCTAAGTGCTGTCGTTCCTGTTTCCATTTGCGCATACACACCGCTTTCATCGATGAAAGCAGTCCTTAGACCGAAGGCTCTTTCAAAAAAGTCCAACGTCTCTCTTAGATCTTTTACATAGAAAAGAATATTGCTTAACGTAATCATGGGTAGAATCTTAACAAAAAATCTTATTTTTGAGAACCAGTTTCTTTCAATTTTATCCCTCGAATGACAGTGAGGGGAGGGCAGGTCCAGTAAATGGGTTTAGAGGCAGTAAATTCAACCCCTTTTTCTTCGGTGAAGAATTGGATATACTGCTTTGAATGGAAGATATCGGAGATCACAAAACGTCCCCCCGGTTTAAGGGTCCGGAGAAGCTCTTTTAGGGCTTGCTTGCGCCCCTCGTAGGTGGGGATGTTGTGGATGGCAAGACTTGAGATGATCACATCGAATTTCTCATCGGCATAGGGGATATCGCACATATCAGCTGTCTCTAGATCAATCCGATCCCGCACTCCAAGAGCTTCAACATTGTCCCACGTGGCGGCCTCACAGTTATTTGATTGATCCTGACTGATCCAAAGATCAATGCCATAAACCCGTCCTGTAGTAATTTTTTTTGCAGCCTCACACAAAAACATTCCGCGGCCACACCCCATGTCTAAAATTTCTTCATCACCTTGTAAATTGAGTTCGCTGGTAAGCTTAGCGAGATGTTTGGGTTTGAAGAGGCGGGAAGAATAGATCATCCCGAGGGTCGTTACGAAAAAGCTGAGGCTAGTAAAAAACAAATTGAGAAAGATAAACCAAAAAAATAAAGGACGCTCGATCATCAAAGAAAAGCAAGCAAGGAGCCCTGTAACAATGCCAAAAGCGAGCAGATTACGAACTACAGTAGGGGCATCGATCCCAAAACGAGCCCTCTTCATTGATGCAGTGATTGCTGTCATAGGAGGTTTAGAATACCTTCAATTCCCTATTATTTCAAAGGACAAAAATAGTGGGAATTTAATCTATTCTAGTGATAGAATACTTCGCGGGAGGCTTTATGGAATCTTTAAGAGCTGCTTATTCTGTCCAGGCTAAAATGGTGGAGTCACAAGCGGACGCTGAAATGGTGGATCTAGATACCCTTTTTGTGGGGGACCCCGCCTCTATTGAAATGAGGCTTAAAGGAATTCTTCCCACAGCTGCTTCATTGTCTGATAAATCTTATTTTGTTCAAATTCTTTCTAGGTTGGCCACAGCACAGGCAGTGCAAAAAAATTTTGAGGGGGCGTTTACTTCCCTGGATGAAGCCGAAAAGGCTTGTATCGCGAGCGATTTTGCAGGTTGGGCGCGTTTAGTTCTCGAAAAAGGCCGAGTTTTTCAACAGTCAGAGAATCTAAAGGAAGCAAAACGTCTATTCGAAGAAGTTTTTCAATTTAGCCGGGAGCATCAGTTAGATGATTATGCCTGTGACGCCGCCCATATGGTGGCCATTGTCACTAAAGAAGTGAGGGAAAAGATTCGGTGGAATGAGATCGCCATCGGTCTTGCAACGAGCTCCAATGTAAAAAAGGCAAACGCTTGGCTTGGATCTCTCTATAACGATCTAGGCTCCAACTACTTTGAAGCTAAGGAATATGAAAAAGCACTACAACCTTTTCAACGGGCGCTTGAGCTAAGAGAGGCTGAAGGAGTTGCGGAGAATATTCGGGTGGCTAAATGGCAGATTGCTCGTGTCATGAGGTGCTTAGACTGGCTTGATGAAGCTTTAATCGTTCTAACTGCATTGAAGGGAGAGCAAGACTCTTTGGTCGGCCAGGATGAGATGACCATCCTTCTACGAGGGTATATTTACATGGAGCTTGCAGAAGTTTATGCCGCAAAAGGGGACGCAAAAGCAAAAGAGCATGCTCAAATAGCTTTCAAAGACCTCTCCAGCATTCCTTGGGTTTTCCAAGTCGAGCCAGAGAGGAATACTCGGTTAAAAGAGCTACTTGAATAGCTCATGTTTATCGATCGATTTTCTCAGCATCCTTGAGTTGTTGACTAATCAAACGGAAGGTGCAGACAAAAAGACCATTTCCAAAGGCTCTTGATTTCCATCCTCGAAACAAGATAGAAGCACACTTTGTGGCTTTTTCCATGCTTGAATCACTCTTAGTGAAGTTTGCAAGCTGGGTGATAGAATGTCCTCTTTGCCATAAAGTAAAAGCAGTGTCGAGCGAATGACACGCAGCACTTCCAAAGAAGCCGCTTGCAAAGGCCGATGTATACCTGATTAGTTCGCCTTCCATGAGGAGTGCTTCAAGAGGTCCTAAAACCCGAATAGAGTAAAGAAAAGCGGTCTCTCTTGCAGCTACGGCTGCAACTTGTCCCAAGGTTAGCTTTCTAACAGCAAGCATAGCAACCTGTCTATAGGTTTGATCAGCTGTCTTCATCGTAAGGAGATTGTAAAAAGCTAAAACAGGGGAGGTAGCTGCTCCCGTGAGAAAGGAACTTACTCCAGGAAACAAAAAGGGTGAGCTCTCTCTCTTAAAAAAGGGGGCCATAGCCTCTTCAATCTTCCCTTGGGCAAAAAGCTGGCTACCTACGATAAGGGAGATGGCCGGAAAGCCTTCTTTAGCTCCTCGGACAATCGACTGTCCCCATGGTAGTGTAGGACTAGGTAGTCCCAGTTGCAGGGCTGATTTTCTAACAAAATAGCGGTAGGCCGGTACGATTCCGAGGCCTGCGGCGAATGATTCTTTGATTGCATCCATGATTTCCTCCTGTTGGTGCAAATTGATTTAAATTGAAGCAAGGGTAACTTGGAATAAAGGGACTGTCTGCGCGCTAGCGCAGAATGACAAAGACAGGAAGGAGGATATTTAGGTTCTTTCTCATGGGTGATATCTTAACAAAATCTAAATATTAAGTCCAAATAGTTTTTCGCAACGACTTAATTAAAGGAGCCGGATTCAGGTTTTACCCCTAGTGCCCAATTGGCTAGGTCGTATATACAAACGGAGATCCCCATTCCTAGGGCTCTTTGATATCCTCCCCTCATCAAAACCCTGCTGTACTTTGTAGCCTTTTGAAGTGCCGTGTCGTTTTTGTTAACATTTGTAAGGGAAGTGATCGAGAATTGTTTTTGCCAAAGGGTAAAAGCGGTATCTAGGGGGTGACCTGAGAGACTTCCCACGCATCCACTGATAAACGCCGAACTGCACTTGACGGTCAGGGAATCCCCGAATAACGATTCAAGAGGTCCTAAGATACGCATAGAGTAAAGACAGGTGGTTTCTCTTGCAGCCAAAGCGCCAACTTGCGCCCAAGAGAGTCTTTTTAGAGCAAGTTTTGCAATCTGGGAAAAGGTGTCGGAGGGCTTTTTCATGGTTAGGAGGTTGTAATAGGCTAAAATAGGTGATGTCACCACTCCTGTGAGAAAAGAGCTCGCTCCAGTAAACAAAAAGGGAGAGACCTTTCTGTTAATGGGCAATCTTTTTTCAATTTCTCTCTGAATGTAAAGCTGACAGCCAACAATGATGGTGATTGCGGGAAATCCTTCTTTCAGCCCTCGGCAAAGGGAGTCTTTCCAGGTAAATGTGGGTAGAGGTAGCCCTACTTGTAGGGCCGATTTATTTACCCAGAACGAATAACAAGGGATCATGCTAAGTCCTGCGGAAAATGATTCTCTTATAGAGGGATGTATTGAATCCAAGGCGTCTCCCTAATCGCAAACTAGTACTTTTCTTATTTTCGCACCTACCCCTCTTAGTCGCTCTTCAGATTCATTAGAGAAAACGAGTCTTAGATAGTCTGCGGCTTGGTCCCCCCAACCTTGCATGGGAGTTGCGGCGATTTTGGCTTCCTTGAGGAGCTTTTCTGAGGCGACCTTGGGACAGAGTCCAAGTTTTCTTGTATTGAGAAGCATTGACCAGCCTCCATGAGGGGGAACTACGGGTAATCCGTTGAGTTCCTCGAGAAGAGTATTTCTTCGCCCCTCCCAGATAGCGACAGCTTGGGCAGCGTCATCAGCTCTAAATGCTGCGGTAACTCCTGGCATCCCAATTCCTACTTGACAGACGACGTTAGAGATGCTGACCAGGCCAATGTCGTTAATGATTGAAGTTGGAGCCACAACCCAGCCGACACGCCACCCAATCATGCGAAATTCCTTTGAGGCGCTTCCGATGATGATCGTTCTATCTCGCATTCCTTCAAAAGAGGAGGGGTGAATGATCTTGCGGCCATCATAGAGGATTCTCTCCATCGCGGCATCATAGATCAGCCATGTGTCATTGGTCTTACAAAGTTGACACACCGCTTCCCATTCTTCTTGGTTCATCACATGGCCCGAAGGCATAGAACAATTGACCATGAAGATGGCTTTGGTTTTCGGAGAAATAGCACTTTTTAGTCGAACTAGATCCAGGCGCCAACCCTTTTCTGAAGGAATGAGGGGAACAAACGATGGGGCTCCTCCTGCAATGCGCACCCGATTGATGATTCCAGCATAAGTAGGATCAGGCAGAACCACTTCATCCCCTGGTTCGAGAAGAGCAAGAAGGGTCGATAAAATTCCACTGCAACCACCAGCGGTTACGATGCATTCGGTTTGCCAGTCATAGGCTTGTCCGCTCCGCTTTTCGATCTGTTTACAGATTTCTTGGCGTAGATCGTTTTGTCCTAGGAAAGGTAGGTAGCTGTTATTTTCGTCCTTTTCGACACACTTGAGGGTGGCTTGGAGAGCCTCTTTAGGGGGAGGCACATCGGTGTCGAGGTTTTCTAGTCGTAGGATGGCAGGATCGGCAGCTAAATCAGCCAGCTGACCCATTCTGTCGACCCCGATCCCGGGTACGTTTTTAAGCCTGGATACCATGGTTTCCTCCTATTTTCTTAGTCAAAGCGTCTAAATTTTGATAAAAAGTCTAATTTTTGGCAATATTTTAGTTATATGGAAGAATGGAAACGATACAAAACCCTCTTACAAGGGGTCGTTGAACTGTTTGCCCCTTTGGTGGAGGTGGCTGTCCATGATATTAAGAAGGGGAAAATTATCGCCCTCTTCAATAACCTCTCTCAAAGGAAGGTAGGGGATCCGTCGCCTTTAAAGCAATTTGGAGTGGAGACAAAGGATTTTCCCGATCGATTTTCCCCCTATTATAAGGAAAACTGGGATGGAAGACCTTTAAAATGTACAACGATTACGGTGCGAGATGGGAAGAAAACTCCTGTCTATTTGATTTGTATCAATGTGGATACGAGTCTTGCTTTTCAAGCAGAGAAACTTCTTTCAGCATTCCTTGCAACAAAAGGGGAAGCTGAAAATCCGATTGAAACTTACACCATCAAATCGGATGAGCAGATGTCGGAGATGGTTGATCAATACCTCAAAGAAGGGAAACAGACATTGGCCGGGCTAGATCGCAAGGAAAAGAAAAAGTTAGTTTGGCATCTGTATGAGAAGGGGGCATTTAATTTGAAAAATGCGGCAAGTTTTATTTCAGCTAAGCTAAATCTTTCTCGAGCGACAATCTACAACTATCTGGGAGAATTGGAATGAGAGATTCAGCAGTAAAAGTGCAAACCCTTTTAGATCAAAATGGGATTGAAGCCAACGTGATCGAATTTAATGAATTGACTAGAACTTCTGAGGAGGCGGCGCGAGCGATTGGTTGTCAGGTGGCGCAAATTGCCAAGACGTTGATTTTTAGAACTAAGAAGACACATCGTCCCGTCTGTGTGATTGCTAGTGGAATCAATCGTGTGAATGAAAAGAGAATCGGTGAGATCGTGGGGGAGAAGATCGAGCGGGCCGAGCATCGCTTCTCGCGGCGCGACGTGCGGGCCTTCACGCGCTGGAGCGACTCGCAGCTCAAGCGGCACATGAAACGGCTGGAAGACCTCGAATATCTCATCGTGCATCGTGGCGGGCGCGGCCAGAGCTTCGTCTACGAGCTGTTCTTCGAGGCCGCAGCGGATGCAGCCAGG
>JAJZEO010000011.1 GCA_021847505.1 bacterium | reverse complement strand
GGATGGGATCTTAAATCATGCGGTAGTTTGAGATGGGAAACCTTACCCCCCGAGAAAGCCTGAAGAGCTTGTCATTATTTCAGGTGTTGCCGACCGCCTAGCCCTTCTCAAGAAGAAGGGATTTGCCCTCATTGTTGTTACAAATCAACCCGATGTAGCGAGGGGAAAGACGACATATGAGACTGTTTCTAGTCTGAATCAAGTTTTATACGATCAGCTTCCTATCGATCATATTCTGGTCTGCTTTCATGACGATTCCGATGAGTGCGACTGCCGAAAGCCTCTTCCCGGGCTTTTTCGTCAAGCTGCAGAGCGATTCGGGATAGATCTGAAATACTCCTATATGCTGGGAGATCGGTGGAGGGATATCGGAGCGGGAGTTGCTGCAGGCTGTACTACTGTTTTTGTCGATTATGGGTACCAAGAAGTCTTTATAGGTAAGCAAGCTGATTATTCATTTTATTCATCAACGGATGCCCTTGACTGGATCCTATCGAAGGAGTCTTAAGAAATGTCCTCCACAATCAAATCATTGAAGGTCAAAATTTTCGCGGATGGGGCCGACAAATCAGGGATGTTAGAAATGTACGCAAAAGACTACATTAAAGGTTTGACGACAAATCCGACACTCATGCGAAAGGCAGGAATCTCAGACTACGAAGCCTTTTCTAAAGATATTCTTAAAGAGATTAAAGATAAGCCGCTTTCTCTTGAGGTTTTTTCCGACGAATTTTCGGAAATGGAGCGTCAGGCAATGAAAATTGCCGACTGGGGAAATAATGTGTACGTCAAAATACCCGTGACAAATACTCACCGTGAGCCTTCTTATTCTTTGGTAAAGCGCTTGTCCGACAGAGGAGTGAAGCTTAATGTTACAGCACTTATGACGCTTGCTCAGGTCAGAGATGTGGTCTCCCATCTTAATCCCAAAATTCCCTCCTATGTTTCCATTTTTGCCGGTAGAATTGCTGATACAGGTCGTGATCCTATTCCTTTAATGACAGCTGCCGTTGAACTTGTTAGCCCCAATCCTCTTTGCGAATTGATCTGGGCTAGCCCTCGAGAACTTCTGAATATTTTTCATGCAAATGCCATTGGGTGTCATGTAATTACTGTCACCAACGATATTTTGAAGAAGCTTTCACTGGTAGGGTACGATCTGGACGACTACTCTCTTGATACAGTGAAGATGTTTTATAACGATGCATCGGCAGCCGGATACACTATTTAGTAGTACCTATCACGATGAAAATGGCGATGACTATCCATGCTCCCGTCAAAGTTAAGGATCTAAGAAAGGACTCCTCCATCGAGAAGGAGAAAGTAAAAAGACGCAGATGTCCCTTCTGACGGGAAGTAGGAAGAGATCGGGAGGCATGATGTAATACTCCCCCAAAAGAGGACCAAGGATTAAGGTAGTAAAATTGAGCAGTGACCCAAGAAAAAATAATGAGAATCCGTGGGCACCACTCGAACAAAATTCAGTCCCGACTTCAAGGTCAAGGTCGCCTTAGCCGCCATCCGGGGAAAAACGACCCAGATCAAGAAGCGGGAAGACTTTCAGTCCTTCATGGATGAGATCGTGGCGGACTATCCACCGACCCAGGAGATCCATGTGATCCTGGACAACCTGTCGACCCACAAGAAGAACGAGGCCTGGCTGGCAGAGCACCCCAACGTGACCTTTCATTTCACGCCAACCTCGGACTCTTGGTTAACCCAGGTGGAGATCTGGTTTGGCATCTTGGGACGAAAGGCTCTGGCGGGAGCCAGCCAGCTTTACGAGCCGGGAGCAATTGATCAAGGCCATTAAGGATTTCATGTCGGTCTACAATCAAAATGCGGCTCCATTCGTTTAGCGGAAGCGCGAAGTTAAGGGGGCACAGCTCAAACATACAATTTCTAACTTATGCAATTAAACACTGGATCCAAGCAGATTTTGAAAAGGAAAAACAATGAGAGTCTTAAAAAGAAAAAGCTTATTTAGCAACCCTTGGAAAACAGATCAGTATAAAGAAAAATTTTTAAGTGAGTCTAAGGTTTCATGGCCAAAAAATGTTCCACATCTTTCGGAGGATCAGAAAGCAATCTCTGATGATTTTATGAAATATTGGCATGAAGTATTACCGAAGAAGTATGGAGTTGTTGAAAGTTTTAACCATAAATATTCTTTAATTGAAGGTTCTAGAGATTTCTTGAGAACACTTGAAATCGGAATTGGATTAGGAGAACACTTAAATTATGAAAAATTAACCCCGCAACAAGAAGAAAATTATTATGGTTTAGATTTTCGAAAAAATATGTTGGAGGAAGTATCAAAGAAATATAAGAATATAAAAACTGTGCATGCCGATTGTCAAAAAAGACTAAACTTCGACAATGATTTTTTTGATCGGATTCTTGCAATTCATGTTCTAGAACATTTACCCAGTCTTCCATCTGCCATCCAAGAAATACATAGGATATGTAATAAAAAAAATGGTTATTTTTCAATAGTAATACCATGTGAAGGTGGGCTTGCCTACTCTATTGCTAGAAAAATTTCTGCAGAACGTATTTTCAAGAAAAGATACAATCAATCTTATGATTGGATAGTTAAAACTGAGCATATTAACAAACCGTTGGAAATTTTGAGTGAATTAGAAAAGTTTTTCTATATAAAGTCAATGAAATTTTTTCCAATGAAAGTTAAAATGATAAATTTTAATTTATGCATAGGGTGTCATCTTATACCACGGCAGGAAATAACTCCATTAGAGGAAGATAGTAGTACTCCTTCCAAAGAGGATCAGGGATTAAGATAATAAAGGCACATGACGAGGAACTATGGGTAACGGCTCCAGGGCCCGAATTCGTTCATCCAAGGGGTACAGGCCTGAATGATCTTCAGCTTCTTGAAGTGTTGATCCCG
>JAJZEO010000047.1 GCA_021847505.1 bacterium | reverse complement strand
TCTTGACTGGGTGCGTACAGTCAACAAAAAATGAAATCACTCCGCATCTTTCCTATTCAGTCCAAGATAAATATCTACAGAATCTGCGTTCCATCTTCAATCCACTGACCGAGGAGGAGAAGGAAAACAGATGGGGTACTGAGTATGAGCTCGGTCTGGAATTTGCAAAAAAACTGGACCTTTATCGTGCTGTCACTTGTTTTAAAAGAGCCGACATCCTGATTGAACCGACACTTTACGACCGAAAAGCAGAAATAGAGTACCAAATCGTTAACTGTTATTACCTAGGGCGACGCTATGCTGAGGTCATCGAATCCTTTGAAGAATCGATGCTCGCCAATACCACCCGGTCATTTATCGGCTTTCGTGACCTTCTCGTCATTTTATTTGACTCCTATCTACAAGAAGGAGATACCGAAAAGTCTGGCTGGATGGTCCAAGCTTTAGAAAAGTACTTTCCCACAGATGCAAAAAAACTAAGACTCACCGCCGCCATCCAACATGCAGATCTTCCCCAGCTCGAGACCCTTTCAAAATGTGGGAGTGATGAAATACGCTTTGCTGAACTTCTCTCGCGCTCTAAAAAAACAGGGGAACTCAACTTTGAGGATGAAGAGGACTCCTTCAAAATTCATAGAGCTCTCCATGAAGACCCCGAGCACGAGACCTCATTGACTTTAGATGAAGAGATTGAACTTCGGGAACTGACAGCCTTTACAAAATGCAAGGCGGCAGGGAATGAAATTCTTGAGGGATATGAAAAAAAGAAGAAGAATCCCGCCCTAGCTGTTGCCCTCAACGCTACTATTCCCGGACTTGGTTACCTTTACTTGGGACAAACACAAACTGCCTTCACCTCATTTTGGCTCAATGGGCTTTTTATTGGGACGACCGCCTATTTCTTTAAGCAAGGAAATATCCCCGCTGCACTCATCACCTTGGGATTCGAGTCAGGCTGGTATTTCGGGGGTCTTGTGGGGGTGCGAGAAAACACTTATTTTTACAATGAACGCATCTATGAAAACGAGGCCCACGTAAAAATGCGTGATCACCAACTCTACCCCATATTGATGCTCAGTCATGGCTTCTAAACACCTTATACCCTTTTTATTCTTAAGCACATACCTAAGCGCGGCATCGGGATATTTTGAACCTTGGGGTAAGGATTGCGAGCTTTCTATCACCCCTCGGACCCTGTCCACACCCCCCCAAAGACGTAACCCTCTAAGCCAAGCAGCAGAAAGTGTTATTTTGTTCCATACACACGTCATTAGTCCTGCTGATGGCCCCAGGTCACACTTTCGCCCCACATCGGCCCGCTATATGTTGCTTGCCATGAGACAATATGGCGTAGTGAAGGGCTATCTCAAGGGCTGCGATCGCCTCCTAAGAGAAAACTCGGATCCCTGGGTCTACCGCATTATCGTGATCGAAAAGAACAAGTACAAATACGATCCGATCGACAAAATCTAAAAGCATTTCTGGCCTTGCCCACTAAAACGCTGGGATGACTTCCCCTTTAAATTTTTGCAAGATAAAGTCCCTCATTTTATCCGAGGTCATCGCCGCTTTAAGTGCGACAATTTCTGGCCTTGCTTCATCACCAACTCTTATTGCGATGATATTGACATAGGGAGAATCTTTTCCTTCAAGAGCCAAGGCATCTTTTGACGGAATTAATCCAGCCTCAAGCGCATAATTGGTGTTGATCGCAGCTGCATCAACGTCTTGAAGTGAACGAGGCAACATCGAGGCATCCACTTCCTGGAATTTAACCCCTTTTGGATTGCTCATGATGTCCATTACTGTAACGTTGACATTGTTTCCATTTCTAAGAGTAATGATCCCCTGCTTTTGCAACAAAAGTAAGGCCCTCGCCTCATTAGTAGGATCGTTGGGAATAGCGATGATTGAGCCTTTTTTAAGTTCTGATAGTGATTTCATCGTCTTTGAATAGATCCCCATCGGCTCAATTTCAACACTCGCTAAGCTCTCAATTTTGTAATGAAACTGATTGATTTGTTCGTTCATGAAGTAAATATGTTGGAAAAAATTGGCATCGATTTCTTTATCAGCAAGCGCGCGGTTCGGCATGTTGTAATCACTGGTAACAATAATCTCAAGATCGATATTTTGTGCCTTCAGATCAGGTTTAATAAACTCTAGCATTTCTGCATGAGGCACAGGAGTGGCAGCCACTTTAAATCCATTCTTAGCCTTTGCACAACCCGTAAGTCCTGTCAATAAGGCCAAAGCCCACACAATAACCGATTTATTCATACAGATGCTTCCCTCTTTTTCTTAAAATTGCCTCAACCAAACGATTCCCTCCCCACTGTATCCCTTGCACTAGAATAATGAGAATCGCAACGGTCGTGATCATGATAAACGTATTGAAGCGATTATAACCATATTGGATCGCGACTTGTCCAAGCCCTCCCCCACCTACTAGCCCCGCCATAGCACTATAGCCAATCAAATTCACGATCGTCAATGTAATCCCTGAAAGAATAGAAGCAAGAGCCTCTGGAATAAGCACCTTGGTAATGATTTGCCATGTATTAGAGCCCATGACTAGAGCCGCCTCAAGAATATGACGGTCCACCTCTTTAAGACTAGTTTCAATAAGCCTTGCAATGAATGGCGCCGCCGCAACAGTTAGGGGAACAATAGAAGCTGTAGTTCCTAAACTCGTCCCTACTATCCACCTAGTGAGGGGAATTAATGCCACCATCAAGATCGCAAAAGGAAATGAGCGCCCCACATTCACGATAGTCCCTAGCACCTTGTAAAGAGCCAGGTTTTCTTTGATATGACCCTTGTCCGTAATGGTCAATATGACCCCGATAGGAAGTCCAATCAAAATCGCAAAGAAGGCCGATGCAAATACCATGTAGAGTGTATTGAAGATTTCAAGAGGCAGAAGCCGAAAAGCAAGTTCCAGATTAGAGCTCATAAGGATGTTAGAACCTCGTGGGGGGAATTTGGTATTAAAACCTCATGATGGACGTTTTTTTCTGCAAGATAACCGAGTGCTTCCTCAATCCCCTTCGCAGGGCCAATCAACTCGACCACCAGAGTACCTACAATTGTCGTTTGTAGACAATCGATCCAACCAAGCAAAATGTTGGCATCGACATGATACATTTTTGCGATCTGGGAAATCAAAGGCTCACCGGCAGACGATCCCTTAAATCTCAACCGAATCAACCTCCGATTAGGCGATTCCGGTTTCCAAAATTCCTCCGGGATTTCGTGCGAAGAGCCCTGAATAAATTGTTTCGTAGTTGGATGTTTTGGCTCTGCAAACACTTGAGAAACCAACCCCTCCTCTACGATTTTTCCCCCTTCAATCACAGAAACCCTATTGCAAATCCGTTTAATTACCTCCATATCGTGGGTAATTAACACGACCGTCACACCTAATTTCTTATTGACCATCTTAAGAAGATCTAAAATTTCCTTCGTTGTTCTTGGATCCAGCGCTGAAGTGGCTTCATCACAAAACAACACCTCAGGATCGTTGGCGAGGGCCCGTGCGATACCTACCCTTTGTTTTTCCCCCCCACTTAACTGGGAAGGATAAAGCCCCCCTTTAGAAGAAAGCCCCACGAGTTTCAACAATTCCTCAACCCGCTTTTCCCTTTCCGGCTTTGAGATTCCCGCAATTTCCAGCGGATAAGCCACATTACCCGCAACTGTCCTAGAGCTGAAGAGGTTGAAATGCTGAAAAATCATTCCCATTTTCAGACGAAAATTGCGCAAACGTTTCCCTTTTAAAGCACCCAGATCTGTATCATGAAAAAGTATTTGGCCTGATGAAGGCTTAATGAGACCGGCTAAAGCACGAATCAACGTCGACTTACCCGCACCACTTAATCCAATAATCCCAAAGATATCCCCCTTATCCACTGTCAAGGAAACACCCTCAAGCGCCCGGGTAGCCCCTTCGCCCTGCCCATAGATTTTCGAAACCGAGGAGGCTTTGATCACAAAATGTCTATCTGTTGTTGACTGCTCAGTGCTCATACCCAAAGCCTACCAAAAAGTGGCGCAATAATCTATCTAAAACGCGACTAATGCCGTTCAAAGATTTTTATCAATTGCCGATTTCTACACATTATAGTGTTTTAAAAAGCAAATGGCACTTAGTACGAGGCATGCACTCCCAATTTTCATTAGACCGAAGGTCGTCGCCGAAGCAGGCGCCTGTTGAAGACAGCGCCGATACAGGTCGAATGAAAAGTAGGAGTTGCAGACGATGTAATAAGTGCCCTTTGCTTTTTAAAACACTATAACGCATAATGATTAGCCACGAAATATTTACAAACTAATAAAAGGAACCTTAAATGCAATCCGTTTCGCATATAATAAGCCAGCACTCCACTGATTTGGCAAATGGCCACTCTAATAACCAAATAACGGTTCATTATCATGATCTAGAGGAAATTCCAATTGAACCCATTCAAAAAGGCGTTCAATATCACGAGTTACATGTGCACCACAACCACCCCACCGCGACAAAAACGGCAGAATTGGTTGCTACAGCAATTAAAGCAGGAGACTTTCCAAAAGCAGCTCAAATCATTGAGACCGTCAACCTCTGCTCCCTTCGTCTTACTTGCAGCAAGGGAAGAGTAGGACAACATGAGGAGAGCGACATCAATTTATTTCATACACTAGCAACTGATGACCGTAGGCTGCATGATTTGTTGCTCCAAACATACCTGAATGCAGTCTTGCAACTCCCTGGTTAATTTCAGGTCTTGGTGTGGAGCTCTTCGCGGGTCTTGGTGTTGCGCTTCTTTACAACCCACCTCCCTTGTAAAAAAAAATTATTTAAGATAGACTAGTTCCCTACATGGCAGGAATAGGCAAGATGCGCTTCTTTTTTGTGGGATCATTTACTTTCATTACCATTTTTTGCCAACTAGAAGCAAACCATGCAATAGCCTCATGCCCCTCGGCTATCCGGTTTATAAGGCCAATTCCATGTAGACACCCTTATGCTACGGCTGAAGAATTTTTAGAAACCGCTTGGGAAAATCTCTTCAAAAATGGGATTAAAGGACTGGAGTCTAGAACTTGTGAAACTTTATACCAGTACATTTTTGCACACTTAGATAGATTACAATCCCTTGTTCCTGATATAGATCTTTCTGAAACTCTTTTAGAACTTGAAATGGGATATAATCAAATGCTCATGCATAAGACGGCTACGGAACAACAGATGCCAAAGGAAAGTGAAGAGATTTTAGAGCAAGCAATAGAAAGTTTTTTTGTTCGCATTATTTGAAATAGCCTTTGGTATTTTTGAATTTATTGTCCGAAAAGACCCTTTAGGAGGGGCTGTTGCAATAGGAGATGGAGCAAGAAATATGAAAGGAGCTTATAAAGATTTTCAAAAAGCCTCAAGTTTGCAAGAGAACCAACCTATAAAGGATAACCCATAAGAGATCACCTCTAAGGCAGAGTATGGAAGAACAATATCTTTGGCTAGGAAAATTTGTCTACTGGGGACTATTCCCTTTGCTTGCACTCAATAACCTTTGGGCATACACGTCGCAACGCAAACGAATTTACCTGATTGCTGCAGGTATATGCTTGATTCTTTTTGTCTGGCGGGTCAGTCAGTATCTGCGATGGTACTAATAACCTAGCGTTCTCAGGTCTTGGTGTGGAGCTCTTCGCGGGTCTTGGTGTTGCGCTTCTTTTTCGCTTTGAAGCGGATTGGACAGCCCGTGAATTGATACTCCTTTCGGAATTCGTTAAGTAGATAACGGCGGTACGATTCAACAAGGAGCTCCTCATAGTTGACAAAGAGGACAAACGTAGGCGGACGAACCGAAACTTGCGTCAGATAGTAAATTCTCAGGCGCTTGCCGTTCACTGATGGCGGGTGATTGCGCTGGATCGCCCTCTCGAGGAAGGTATTGAGCTGTCCCGTCGAGATCCGCTTGCCAAGATTCTCGTAGATGTCGAAGATATGGGGGAAAAGTTTCTCGATATTGCGTCCAAACTTCGCAGAGCCGACGATCACAGGGACGTGTATGAGAAAGTGATTCAATGCCCGGATCCGCTCCTGGACGTGCTCCATGCGAACCCCTTCCACGCTGTCCCACTTGTTGACAAAGATCAAACACCCCTTTCCAAGCTCTTGCACATGATCGAGAATACTCTTCTCAAACGAGGTCAACCCCCCTTCTGTAGCATCGATCATCATGATGCAAACATCGCAATCCTCAATCGCCTTCATCGTGCGGACAGCAGCAAACTTATCGACCGTCTCCTTTTCCGCCTTCTTCTTGCGAAAACCGGCCGTATCGACAAAAATGCACCCGCCCATCTCTATATCGACAGTATCACGCGTGGTCCCTGGAATGTCACTAACTAGGCACCGCTCTTCATTGAGGAGTTTGTTGAGAAGGGTCGATTTCCCCACATTGGTTCGTCCGACGATCGCCACCTTCGGCTTGAAAACCTCTTCGTTTTCCTCGTCATCGATGTTCGCAATGATCCCCTGCAGCAAATCAGCCACCCCTCGGCCATGCACAGCCGAAACAAAATACGAGTCGCTAAATCCAAGGGTATAAAATTCTGTTGCATGAGCCTCCGCTAAGGAGGAGTCAATTTTATTGATCGCTAAATAGACAGGCTTTTCGGTTTTAAATAAAAGTCTTGCCACTTCTTCATCTTGGAGGGTCACCCGAGAGGTCCCATCGACGACGAAGACCAAAGCATCAGCCTCTTCAATCGCTTTTAGCGTCTGCTCCCGGATTTCCTTGGAAAAGGCAATCGTGGCGGTCGAATCAATCCCCCCCGTATCGATTAAAAGAAAATGTTTTCCAAAGGCCTCAACCTTTTCGACCAGGCGGTCACGGGTCACCCCTTCGAAATCCTCGACGATGGAGCGCCTCTTCCCGCACATACGATTAAATAAAGCGGACTTGCCCACATTGGGACGTCCGACAACAGCGACAGTATACATAGGGAAAACATCATAGGCGAAAGAGGAATTTTAAAGTACATCAGAAATAATTTGAGTGAGAAGTTTTCTCAATTCTTCTTTATCGAGTCTCTTTAGCTCGTTCTCTGAGTCGTAGCCAACCACGTTTTCGATCAAATCTTTTTTCTTTTCGATCAGTTCGTGGATGTGCTCCTCGATCGTGTTTTTGGAGACGAGCTTAAAGACCGAGACCCCACGGTTTTGCCCGATACGGTGGACCCGGTCGGTGGCTTGGTTCTCTTTAGCAGGGTTCCACCACCGGTCGTAGTGGACCACGACAGAGGCCGCCGTCAAATCAATACCCACACCCGCCGCCTGAAGTGATCCAACGAACACCTCGCACGCAGGGTCCTCTTGGAACTTCTTCATCTGCTCTCGACGATCACGGGTCGATCCCCGAATGGCGGCAAACTCAATCCCATTTTCCTTTAAGTAACTCTCGATGATATCGAGCATATCGAGAAATTGAGAAAAGACCACCACCTTCTGCTTGCTCTGTCTCGCTTCTTCAATCAACTCAACAAAAAAGTCCCACTTTCCACTTGAGTATCGGGCATAATTCTTCACATCCTTCAGATGCAACGCGGGGTGATCGCACACTTGCTTGAGATGATTGAGAAGAGCAAAAATGTGCATGGTCAATTCGCTCCCTTCCTCGTCGAGAATGGTCTTCGCTGAGACGGCGATTTCATCGTAAATCCTCTTTTGCTCATCGGAAAGATCGACGTAGACAATCTCTTCGATTTTCTCTGGAAGATCTTCGAGCACCTCTTGCTTTTTTCGTCTCAAAATAAAAGGGTGAATCAAGGCTTGCAACGCCTTTTGCCTTTCCTTGTCCCCCCCTTTTTCTATCGGCAAAACGTATTCATCCTTAAATTCTTGTGCTGACGGCATAAAGCCGGGCAAAACAATATCGAATAAAGCTTTCAATTCGGCCAAATAATTCTCTAACGGGGTTCCCGTCAGTGCCAACTTCATCTCCGATTTAGTTTGCATCAAGGTTGCGTGGATTTGCGACTTTCGGTTCTTGGCTACCTGCATCTCATCAAAAATGGAGACTTCGAATTCCATCTTACTAAAAAGGTCTTTGTCTGAGCGGAGGATTCCGTAAGTCGTCAAGATAATATCAAACTTCAACTTCAATTTTTTGGGTCTTCGAAACGGACCGTGATAAAGATGGACTTTCGCCTTGGGAAGAAATTTTGCAAGGAGCTCCTGCCAGTGGTAGATGACTGAGGTGGGGCAAACAACTAAGAATTTCTTTCTCTCCGTTTTCTTCTTGGCATTCATCACCCCGGCAAGAAGGGCCATCGCTTGGTGCGTCTTTCCCAATCCCATTTCATCGCATAAAAATCCTGACAAACCATACGTATAAAGAAACCAAAGCCATCTCACACCAATCTCTTGGTAAGGCCTAAGTTTTGACTTCAACCCTTTCAACGTTGGAAGTGGAGCCATGTGGACCCCATGCAAAGAAGATAAAACCTCAAGCATCTGTTTTTCTTCGTCACTCGTTGGATCAAAGAGTTCCACCTCCTCATAGACAGAAAGGCGGATCCAGTCTAAGGTCGATAAAAAAATCTCCCCTGTCTCGGGGTTAAATGCGCTTCTAGGGATGCGCATGAGCCATCCAAACCGCTTGTTCTTTAAATCGATCATTCCCGCATTCGATAAAATAAACGGAGAAAAATGGGAAAGCGCCTCATAAATCTTAAAGAGCGGCACCTCTCCATAAGAGGATGCAAAGACTAAATCCATCCACCAATTCTTATCTTGCTGCTTTGCTGACCTCAGCTTAAGTCTCAACCTCACAGGCTCAAGTAATCTTGTATCCATGTGAAGCACATAGGGCTTAATCCGCTTGAGCTCATGTTTAAGAAAATAGGGCACTTGATCGGCCAATATCACCTTTCGATGGCTGTAGCGGCTAGGAATCTTCATCGCATCAGTAATCTCAGCAAAACCCTTTTCGGGGATATAGACGAAATCCCCAAAAATGCGGGGATGACGATCCTTAGCCCAATCCCTAAACGTATAGTGCGGCTCAATCAATATTTGGTTGTCATCTGAAAGAACAACCACCAATCCCGTCTTTTCTAAACCAGGATCCGCGTGAAAGAATCCCCTAATTTGCTCTAATTCCTCACGATTGTGAGAAATAAACAAAGATACCATGCTAGAATCAACCACTTGAGGCAACAGCGGCTCCCGGCTCGATTGCCCCTTCCCACGAGAGAAAAATCCCTGTCCCCTAATGTAGAGCCATCTCCCAAAATCTAACGCCTCTACAGCCGAATCAAAATGGGCTTCATCATGTTCAATATGCAATTGCCCATCTTCAACTCTGTACGACAACTTGGTTTCAATACTCGTCAAATGAATCTGAAATTCTTCGAATGTGTTTAACCAATGCCGATTCTTTTCGATAAATTCGGGAATAAACTCCTTCGGAACAACCTTTTCCACCCCTGAAAATAAAAGATTCGACAAACGAAAGAACCCTTTACCTTCCAAATAGGCCCAAGGATCAAAAAAATGGGATTTCCCTTTGTTCAAATCACCCTTTTCAAATAAGTACCCCACGATATGGAGATTACTCTCTTTATCAAAGTCAAGGTGATAGGAAATCGGAGTAGATTTTGAGGAAATTTCCTCCCCGACCAAATACCTCTCCAACATCCTCGAATGCTTTTTCAGAAAATCGTTCACCTCATCTTCAGGGATCACCCTGAGCTTCAGGAGGGGATCGGTCTCTTTTGAAAAAAAACCGACATTCTTCTTAAAGAGCCACTTACCCAGGTCGATAGTATCTTGATTCGATTTGGCCACTTCGATGGGATGTGAATCAATGATGAATGATTTAGAATCCGGATCATAGACGACCTTGTCTATCTCAAGGCTCTCAAACTCAAAGATTTTTAATTCTGTTTCATAGGATGAAAGAGGCTCAATGATCTCAGAAAAGTTGACTTTGGTGAGGGTAAAGGTAAGCAAAATTTCCTCGATATCGAGGTGAATTTTTTGTGGTAACTCCCCTTTGATGCCCTCAAAAGTAATTTTAGGAACCACCCCCCGATCTTCCAAGATCATGGCCCACTTCGCTAAGTCAGACCAGAACGAGAGCTCAAACTTAAGGTAATGGCTAGGAGATCCTTTTTGATATAGCTCAAATTCCCGAGGATCAAGATTTGAGAACTTAATCGATGTTTCCTCAGTTTCCTCCCGCCTGTCATCGATCCATTCGCGAATGAGCTCCTTTGCCTGATCCCCTTTCACCTCCAGGCAAAAATGCTTTTGCTCATTTTCCCCCATCCCCACATAGCGCCCCTCCTCCTTTTTCAATACACTAGTTTCATAGCCATGACGTCTTGCGGCAATCTGAAACAACGCATTCCAAAGGGACGAACGAAATCGAACATGTAAGGGCTCTTTATGACCACTGAAAATTACCTCAACACCGGCGGCTAAGTGAGGGCAAGTCTTTCTCTCAGCTGCCGCCTCGCAGGTGCAAAATTGATCCCTGACCTTTCCCTCATCATTGACCTGAAGGAAGATCCAAAACTCAGATTGGTCAAATACTTGAATTTGATAGGTTCCCGCCGAAAAGATGACCTGGCGCACCAACCCCTTACTCACTAAAAGATGGCCTTCCCTGATATCATCTTCTGTAAATGATAGCCCTACGTCGACGAGCATACCTTGACACCTCTTACAATCCCCTCAGCATGCCGTATAAAAGCCAAGGACGCAAGATTTTTTTACAAAATATTAATAATTGGAAAAAGTGTGGGAAGCAATAAGCCGGATTCTGTCTTAGGACAATCATTCATCTAGGCGTAGCATCGCTGCTACACTCACGCGTTATCGGGAAGAAAAGGCGGAACACCTGTTCATGGTAACATGAGATTCTTCCCACTTGCTTCGGATAGGGTTTGCCTCATCATCTTTGTTTCCAAAGAGAAGGTGAACTCACAAAGCTCACATTTTCAACCTACCTGGCTACCCTAGAAGGGCACACCAGCGGACTATTTTCTGTTGCACTTTCCGTAGCCTTGCGGCCCCCAGACTTTCTCTGGTATCCATTCCTCTGAAGTCCAGACTTTCCTCTACTTTGGATATCTATCTCAAAATAGCGATTGTCTCGCTTCCCCTCACAAACTTTGCTAGCCTAGTTAGCCAAAGTAGCGCGGCGTCTGCGTCGTTTTCCTCCGCTCGCATCATCGCTATCTTCAGTTCCCTGAGTCTCTGACCAAAAGTGGATCCTTGAACAATGTTCACAAAAGACCAACTTCTCCCCTTTGCGCACTAAGTTTTCATGCTGCGCTGTCAAAGCAATATGGCACCCCGTGCAGTTACGATTCTCAAGGGGGACAACCACTCGATCTTTCTTGTTGGAGAAAAGTCTTTCATAGATCGCAAGCACTTCCGGATCAGCGTGTTTCGATAACTCGTCGCGCTCTTTCTTTAATTCACTTCCCTCTTGATTGATCTTTTGAATCGTTTCTTTGATCTCTTTCTCAAGCTCGGTACTACTTTTATCTGATTCAGCAAGGGCTTCTTTAGTCTTTTGATAGATCTCTTCTTCGCTATTTTTCTTATCGACCAAATTGAACAAGGTTTGCTCAAAAACTGACCGCTCTCTTTCTAAAAGAGTGATCTCTTTCGTCAACGCATTGAACTCATCTATTTTTTTTATCGAAGTTTGTTGATTTTCAAGCTTCTTGATTCTTTCCTTGTGCTCAGCAATTCTTACTTCATACTGGCCGCACTCTTCCTCGAGACTCTTGATCTCATCCTCTTTCTCATCCAGTTGGGAAACCAGTTCTGTCCTTAGTGTCTCGATTTGCTTCAGTTCACTCTGCCGTTGTCTTTTCAAACGGATCAACCGAACCATCTTCACATCTAATTCTTGAATCGCTAGAATTGGCTTTAAAGACTTATGCATAAACTATCTCTTCTCTCATGGGAAATATTGAGGGTAGTCTATATTAATGAGGATTAAACTACAACAGATTAAATTTTGTTTAGTAGGTTTCTCCCGCTGTCCCAAGAACAGCCCCAGCAAAAGCCCTGTTAACGTCCCTAATCGCATCGCTAGCTGGCCGCTGCTTTTGGCTGGCACCCCTGGTCGGGGGAGTCGCATCAATTTCAGCAACCCGCTTAACCCGGGCCACCTTCTTTGCTGTCTCCTCAGGCTTTACAGAAGGCTTGGCAACAACCGCCCTCTTTGACCTCACTTTTTTCTTCGCTTTGGGCGCAGCTGTTTCCTTTTCTTCTATTGGTGGTATTGCCCTACTAACGACCTCTTCTTCCCTGATTGGAGAAGGGATCGATGAACTTGCCCCATCAATGCCAGAATCATGGGTTTCTACCGGGGATCTATCCACTACCACAACCGTTGAACTTGGGGAACCATGAAGCTCCTCAAGGGCTTCCACCGGTGCACTTCCTCTTTCCCGCTCTGCGGCCTCAGCAGCCTGCTTCCGTTGAAGATACTCTCTTATATCATCCTGTACCGCTAGATCAAGAGCCCTTTGTCTCTCAGCCTGCTCCCCCGAGCGCTGCTTATTTTCAGCAGCCTCCTTCTCCCAACCAGCCCAAACCTGATCAGCAGAGGGGATTTTTAAATCCCGTTTCTTCTTCTTGGGTCGTTTCTTCTCAACAACCTGCGAATCAAGCGCTTCAGAAGGAGAAGCTTGGACGTCCAATTTTTCCTTATGCTGAATCATCACAAGGTAATTCCCTTCGCCATCCACTGTAGTAACTATTTCTTGAGTTTCAGAAATCTCATCAACCACCCTTGCATTTAATTTTGCTTCGATTT
>JAJZEO010000043.1 GCA_021847505.1 bacterium | reverse complement strand
AAGTTCGCTTCGTTCCTCTACTGTGAGACGAACGGCCCATTTCTTATTCATAGCTGCCTCCAATTGAAAGGCATATATGAAACACTATTCAAACATTTTTTAAAAAACTTTTATGGTTGGGTACTAGGCGTTCTCTTTATGATCATTACATGTTGAAAATTCACGATATGATGAAAAAAGACATGAACTATCAAAAGCAGGTAAATCAAGAGGTTGTTCAATTTCCTTCGTGGACGAGTTGGCTTTGTTTTACAGATCAAGTATCTCATGCGGCCATTGCTGGACAATATGTGTTTGAACAGAGTTTTTACTTAGATGCTGCAGCACAAAAATTTCCAGAAAAAGCACCGATCTCCGTAATCGCAACGATTATATAGAATTGTTTACATAAATTGAGCTTTTCATTAAAGTTTCTGCAAGGTTTTTTTGAAGAGCTGCTTATGATAGTTGAGAGTTTAGACCAACGTTTTGAAGAGTGCAAACAAGAGCTTGATCAAGCTCTTATGATTGATCAAAAGCTGATGCATGCAATCGAATTTATGAAAGAAGCCCTCTCGAATGGTCGTAAGGCAAGGTTCCGTGATTTTTGGCGAATGAAGAAAGTTTGTTTGGAGTTGTTCAAGTCTGAAATCCATAGAGCCAAGAGAACTGTTTTTTGGTCAGAATATACTGCGCTTCTTTCTCAGGCTCATGCACTGCAACGAATTATTGAAGAACAGACGAACTTTCAAGCAGAACAAATTGAGCTTGCAATTAAGAGTTTAGAGGAAGAGAAAGAAGAGATTGAGGTCACTCAAGAAGAGCGGGATCTTTTTTCCAAGATTGATAAAACCGATGAGCTGGCCCGTCTACATAAAATGTCTCTTTATACTCATTCTGAGCGGCAGCAGGCTCTTTCGCTACGCAAGGAAATCCTAAAGCTTGAAATACGAATCAGTCAAAAGAACAAGTTGCTTGGTAGATTATCAAAGGTTTGTGATAGAATCTTCCCCAAGAGAAAGGCATTTTTATTAGATTTAACTAAAGCTTTTTCACGCTTAGTTGACGAATTCATACAAATTCATTTCGATCTTAGTGAAAAGAAAATCAAAACTCATCCAACGTTTTATCACTTAAGAGAAAAAATCAAGGCATTTCAGGTTGCTTTGAAAGAGCTCACCATTTCAAACGAGGCTTATGGACGTATCCGTTCTCAATTAGGAGATTGTTGGGATCTTGTTTCAGCTGAAGAAAAGGAATTAAAGAAAAAGAGCTCGTTAAAGAAACAAGAAATGCTTAAGAGTGAAAAGGTCGAAGAAGAAAAGAAAAAGAAGGAAAAAGAAGAAGAGGCTGAAAAAAAGTCTAGAGTCTCCGAAGCTCTAGAAAAACTCGATTCTCTAAAGAATAAAGCAAAGCGAATGAAATTGGAGAATGTGGTGCTAGAGTATGAGAAACTTGGCCATAGTAATGATCATTTCGATTCATGGGATAAATCTAGGATTATCTTTGAGGTAAAAAAGCAATTCATTGAGTACATCATGATAGGCAAGAGATTGCGTTTAGGTGAGGAGACTGAAGACGAATTAGCGATTCTACATAAAGAAATAAAACAAGCGATTGAGAGAATGAAACATGCAAAAGTGGGGTGTGGTCTCGATATCGAGTTTGCTCTTCTGCTAGACGAGTTAATCAATGAAGGCAAAGAGATCGTGCTTGAAATTGAGGAGAAGCTTTGAGGGTCGGCATATTTGGTGGCACATTCGATCCGGTTCATAAGGGTCATGTCCATTTGGTGCGGGAGATGAAAAAAGCTCTTCATCTCGATCTGGTGATTATCGTTGTGGCTAACCTATCTCCTTTTAAAGTTGATCATCCACCCCAAGCAAAGGCAAATGATAGACTGGCAATGGTAAAAGAAGCCTTCAGTGGACTAGAAGGGGTTGAGGTTTCTTCTATCGAAATTGATAGAGGTGGAGTTTCTTATACTATAGATACAGTGAAGGATTTTTTGAAAACCTACCCAAATGATGAGCTAGTTCTCCTTCTGACTCAAGATGCAGTGAGTACATTTAAAAATTGGAAAGCAGCTTCTGAGATAGAGAGTAGCCTCGAGGTGGTTTTTGCTACTGACCAGAAAAACAAGACTAAATTTGAAAAGATCAACTTTTGCCCAATACCTTGGGTAGAATCTTCTAGTACAATAGTTAGAAAGAGACTTGATGAGGGAAAGGATTGTGAGCAATTTCTTTCGCCAAAAGTTCTGGACTACATTGCAAAACATCAATTATACTCTAGGGCATATGACAATGGATAGTAAAGATTTAATACAAAAAATCTCTCAAGTTATCAATGACAAGAAGGGATTGAACGTTTTAGCGCTTAGTGTGGGGCATTTCTCTACGGTAACGGATTTTTTAATCATTGCTGAAGGGAATGTAGAAAGACACGTAATGGCTATTGCACAGGCTATCGTCTCTGAGATTAGAGACGAGTGTGGCATTCGCCCCCATCATGTTGAGGGTCTCCATTCAGGAGATTGGATTCTCATCGATTACTGTGATGTGCTTGTACATCTTTTTATGCCTGGTATGAGAGAAAAATTTCAACTTGAGCAGCTATGGTCAGGGGGAAAGACCGTCGATCTAAATCTTTCTCTTACTGTTTAGACTACTTTTCAGGTTGAAAAATGTAGTCTGTCCCTGTAAAATTGTCATCAGAAATTTTGAAATATGAGGGGTCTATGGAAAAGAAGAGAGTTGTCATCACCGGAATGGGATTGGTTTCCTGTTTTGGAAGCGATCCCGACGAATTCTATAAAAATCTTTTAGAAGGTAATAGTGGTGTAGGTTTCATTGAAGACCTTGACCTTTCCGACCTTCATACTAAATTTGCTGCCCGCGTTAAAGGTTTTTCACCGGAATCTGTCTTAGAGAAAAAAGAGGCCCGCCGTACTGATCTATGCATTCCTTATACAATTGCTGCAGGCCGTGATGCTCTTGCCCGCTCAAAATTGGACCTTGCTTCTATTGATAAAACGCGAGCTGGAATTATTGTTGGAACGGGGATAGGGGGAGTGAGTGTCTTTGCCGAGAATGTGAAGACTATGGTCCAAAAAGGGATTGATCGCATATCTCCATTTTTTATTCCTTATTCTATTACAAACATGCCTGGTGCTAAGTTGGCCATGGATTTGGGTTTTAAAGGGCCAAATTATTCGATTTCCACAGCATGTGCTACGTCAAACCACTCGATGATTGCAGCGGCAGAACACATAAGACAGGGACATGCTGATATCATGTTGACAGGCGGGGTTGAAGCGACGATCAATCTGGTTTGTTTTGGGGGATTTTGCGCATTAAAGGCGCTATCTCGGGGGCCTGTTCCCGCGGAGGCTTCGAAGCCTTGGGATATTAAGAGAGATGGATTCGTTTTAGGGGAGGGAGCTGCTGTTTTTGTTTTTGAGGAACTAGAGCATGCTTTAAAAAGAGGTGCCCCCATATTGGCTGAATACAGAGGGGGATTTGCAACTTGCGATGCTCATCACATGACAGAACCGACACCTGATGGCTCTGAAGTCGCAAGATGTATTGCGGAAGCACTTAAAGATGGTGGTTTAAGCCCTGATCAAATCGACTACATTAATGCACATGCCACGTCAACGCCAGTAGGGGACCTATGTGAAGTGCGTGCCATTAGAAAAATTTTCGGTCCTACTCTAGATAGAATAAAAGTGAATGCAACAAAGTCATTAATTGGTCATGCGCTCGGTGGAGCTGGAGCTTTGGAAATGGTTGCAGTTCTTAAAGCAATGGAGACGGGTATGCTTCATCCCACGATCAATTTGACCGAGCCAGAAGGTGAACTTGAGGGCATCGATGTAGTTCAAGGAAAGGCAAAAAATCATGTAGTTCGGCATGCAATTTCTAATTCTTTCGGATTTGGTGGGCACAATGCAGTGGTTGCTGTCTCTAAATTTGAGGAAAATCATTGAGCATGAAGACCGATCTTTCTTATGGTATCATTCCTGTTCATATAACCGAGAGACATGGCTATGAGGTTTTCATCATCCGCCATTTGGGCGGGCACTGGAGTTTTCCTAAGGGACATCCTAACCAGGGAGAAACTCCTCTTGAGACAGCTATGCGCGAACTCCATGAGGAGACCGCTCTTCAAATCAAAGAGAAGTTGCTTTCAGAGGCGGTCTTGACCGAACAATATTCATTTCGTTCAGGAAAAGACCAGATTGTCAAGACGGTTCAATATTTCATAGCTGAGGTCGTGAGTCCATTCGGGGTTGAAATCGATCGTTCTGAAGCCATAGAGGGAAAGTGGGTAGAAATTAACGAGGCTCCCATGCACCTTACTTTTGAAGAAGCGCGTCGCATTTGCCGCGAAGCCGCACAAATTCTACAGACCTAATACTTGGTATAACACTTCAAACACTAGCTCTTCCTCGCAAAGGCGAAGGATACCGTTCACTATGCACTTGCATTCTTGAAGAGATATCGTTGAGTGGGGCTCTCTCTTTTGAATTTAGCGAATAGTTGTGATCGGCATCGCCACGAGGAGTATTAGGTTGAGATATAGGAAGTCTTGACCGTGCGATTTGACTATAAGGCGCAAGATCAGTGAGCGACTGCATTTGTTTGTTGTGTGAGCCCTCTTGTACGCGATTTGTCGGTACGTGTCTGGAATCGGGGTTTATTCTTTCCATATCGAATCCTCCAAAGAATTCTTGAACATTCTCTAATATTCTTTATACTAAACTGTCTGCTGAAGTCAATGGAAAAAACCAACTTTCGATTTCCAGATAATATATCTTCTCGCAATTATGCATTCATAATTACTATCTAATGGGTTGCTCTGCAGAAATCTCTTTTAAAAAAGGTTTGAATCGACTATAAATAGGTGTCTTCAAAGAGAACATCAGGCAAATTATGAGAAGGTACATTGTTCTTAAAGTGATACAACTCTTATTGAAAGCGGGGCTCAGCTTTCGCTACAAGATCAAGGTAAAGGGGAAAGAGATACTCGATGACCCTAGACTGAAAGGTAAGGGGGTCTTGGTGCTACCTAATCATACTGCCGAAATTGAACCGTTTATGATCATGATGCTCCTCGGGGCAGACTTTGATTTAAAACCTTTGGTGACAGAAAAGTTTTACTACTATCCTTTTGCTCGTTTTTTTATGAAATTAGTAGGAGCCAAGCCTGTTCCAGAGTTTGATCGTGCTGTAAATGATTACAAGCTGAAAAAGGCAAAAGAGCTATTTGGTGACATCGTTACTGACTTGGATAAAGGAGGGCATATTCTTCTCTATCCTAGCGCAGGCTTGAAAGATTCTGGAAAGGAAAGGATCGGAGGCAGGTCGCTTGCCCACGCTACAATTCAAGAGACAAAGAATACAGAGATTTTGCTTGTTAGAGTGACTGGACTTTGGGGAAGTCTATTTTCAAAAGTTTACACGAAAGAAACTCCTGATTTTTGGACAGTTCTTTTTAAAGGGATTTTCATTGGGCTTAAAAATCTGATTTTCTTCTCTCCTCGAAGAACAGTGACCATTGAATTTGCTTTGCCTGATAACGATTTCCCAAAAAAGGGATCGAGAATGGAATTTAACCGGGCTTTGGAAAAGTTTTATAATCAGTATGAAACCAAAGAGGGAAAAATTACTGAGAGCGAGGAAATTGTTCAAGTCCCTTATTCGTTTTGGTCAAAGAAAGTTCCTGAGATTAGTTTGAACACAAGACGTCCTGAGGTCATGTCGGAGCTTTTTGTTCCTAATCACATTCGACAAGATATTATGTATCAGCTTTCTGAATTATCCGAAAAATCCGTAAAAGAAATCGATGATTATCAGGATCTTGTTCAAGATGTAGGACTTGACTCACTTAACATAGCTTCTCTCTATTCCTACCTTGAAACCCATTATGAGATCGATGATAAGATTGAGCCTGTCGATCTGAAGACTGTCCAAGATTTATTCAAAGCCGCTATGCATGTAAAAAATGAGAAATCTCACGAAGGAAGATCAGAAAAGGTGATGGGAAAGGCCTCATGGCCAAGATTAAAGAAAAGTAGGCCAGATCCAAAGTACCCTAACTGTGATACTGGAACACTCATTGAAGCATTCCTTCTCCAATGTGACCGAATGGGAAACCATCCTGCAACAAGTGATTTGGCTAGTGGTGTCTTGAGCTTTGCTTCATTGAAACGAGCTGTTGTCATTCTTTCACGAAAGATTGAAAAGTTGGAGGGAGACTATATTGGGATTATGCTTCCTTCTTCAACAGCCGCGAATTTATTTATTTTAGCGACTATGCTCGCAGGTAAAGTCCCTGTGCCATTGAACTGGACTGTGGGACCATACTTCATGAATCATGCGATTGACTTGATGGAAATTAAGCATGTGATTAGCTCTGGTCGCTTTTTACAAAGGCTCGATAATGTCGACCTAGGAAAAGCGATCGATAAATTTGTTCTTGCCGAAGACTTAAAATCCAGTCTCACCTTGATGGAAAAGATTTCCGGAGCGCTCTTAGCTAAACGTTCGGCTAGGAAAGTCCTTGAAAAATCTAAGGCATATCGATTGAGGGAGAATGATATTGCTGTTGTCCTTTTTACAAGCGGTACGACGGCACTACCAAAATCTGTTCCCCTTACCCATAAAAATATCCTTTCCAACCAGAAGTGTGCAGTGGATTCCATCGATTTACATTCGAACGATGTCATCATCATGGCACTACCTCCATTCCACGTGTTTGGACTTACAGTGGGATTGCTACCTATTTTAACTGGAGCTCGAGTTGTTTTTTCACCCGATCCTTTGGACGGTGCCACGATTGCTCGAGAGATTTTAAAATGGCATGTCACCATCATCGTTCTGGCACCTACATTCTTTTCTCATCTGTTTAGGGTCGCAACATTGAGCCAGTTAAAGTCGATCCGTCTATTTGTGTCTGGCGCAGAAAAAGCTCCCGAATCATTGATGAATTTTGTGGCTAAGCTTGGTGGAGATGTTTGGTTCTTGGAAGGGTACGGTCTTACTGAAACAAGCCCTATCATATCAGTCAATCAAATCTATTCGAGAGCTCGTGGAGTTGGGAAGGTTCTACCCTCACTTCAAGTGGCAATCATTGATCGAGAGAGCAAGAAGAAGCTTCATTTAAACCAAATTGGTGAAGTCTGTGTGACTGGTGATTCCGTGTTTAAGGGCTACTATAAGCAGGATAATAGCCAACATTTTGTTCATATTGACGGGGAATCGTATTTTAGAACAGGTGACTTAGGCTATCTTGATGAAGAAGGATATCTCTATCTTGAGGGGCGCATGAAGCTTAGCTTTAAGCGTGGCGGTGAGATGATCAACGTGGTGGCTATCGAATCAGCGCTACTTCAAAAGGCTAAAGAAAAAGGATGGGTAGCTCCTGATGTTAACCATTCACCTTTTGCTTGTGTGCCTAAAGAGATGCCAACAGGAAGCACAAAGGTTGTCTTATTTACCGAAATACCCCTTGCTTTGGATCAGGTAAACTCTGCTTTGATCGAAGCGGGATTTGCAAGGCTTTACAAAGTCAATGAAATAAAGGTGATCGATCAAATTCCTATGTTGAAGTCGGGCAAGGTTTGCTTACGCAAGTTATTTGAGATGCTCGATCAAAATGGGAGTCAATCGCCAAGCAAGTAGATTCCATGATCATTTACGATACAAAATTAGAAAAAAAGGTTGAGCTTCGCCCTCAGGATGGCCGGATTTTGAGGATGTATACGTGTGGGCCTACCGTCTATAATTTTGCCCACATTGGAAATTTAAGGACCTATGTGTTTGAGGACCTTTTACGCCGAACCATCTTATTTTCAGGAATGAAGCTCCTTCATGTGATGAACCTTACCGATATCGATGATAAAACGATACGCTCTTCAATGGCAGCGGGCGTTCCTCTCAAAGTGTTTACGGGGGAATTTGCGGAGGCATTCTTTGAGGATCTAAGAGAACTCAATATTCAACCGGCAGAGATCTATCCTGCCGCTACCGATCACGTAGAAGAGATGATCGGTATGATAGACTCTCTCCTAAATAAGGGATATGCATATACAAGTGAGGAAGGTAACGTATTTTTTCGCATCTCTAAATTCAAAGAATATGGTGCACTATCCCATCTTTGTTTAGATGATCTCAAGGTAGGTGCTTCTAATCGCGTCAATGTCGATGAATATGATAAGGAAAATCTCTCTGATTTTGCTTTATGGAAGGCTTATGATCCCGTTAACGATGGCAACGTATTTTGGGAGGCTCCATGGGGAAGGGGACGACCCGGATGGCATATCGAATGCTCGGCAATGGCGATTAAGTATCTAGGCGAAACCATTGATTTGCATGTCGGTGGGATCGATAATATGTTTCCTCATCATGAGAATGAAATTGCTCAATCAGAAGCTTGCACCGGAAAGTGTTTTTCAAGGCATTGGATGCATGCCTATCATCTCATTGTTGAAGGGAAAAAGATGTCCAAGAGTCTCAAAAACTTCTTCACTTTACGAGATTTATTGAGCAAAGGTTATACCGGAAGAGAGGTTCGGTATCTCCTTTTGTCGACACACTACCGCACACAACTGAATTTTACCTTTGAAGGGCTCGATGGAGCTCGGCAGACCCTTCGCCGCATAGACGACTTTATCGATCGCCTTGAGAACATTAGAGGTAAAAGTGAGAATGAATGCGATGTGACTGCTCTTGTAAGTGAGCTGAAAAAGGGATTCACAGAGGAAATATTCGATGACTTAAATATTTCAGCGGCTATTTCCCATCTCTTTGACTTTATTCGGAAAGTCCATAGCGAAAATGACCTAGGAAAGATTGGGGAGAAACAAGCTCAAACGGTTTTGGCTGCTTTAAAAGAGCTCGATCAAGTTCTTGGCGTGATGGAGAGAGAACAAGTGGCCATCCCCAAAGAAGTAAACCAGCTTTTCGAGGAAAGGGAAGTGGCGCGCAAGAAAAAGGATTGGGCTCTCTCCGACAAACTTCGTTTACAAATTGAGGGGTTAGGTTTTGTAGTGGAAGATTCAAGATCAGGCTCTTGTGTGAAAAAGAAGCTGGATTGACCCTGTCCACACCCCCAAAATCGCTAAACCAATGGACAAGAATTAACTAGCTTTCTAAAATGTTCCGATCGAGGTAATGAATGAGCCATCCAGAGTATTTCAGTTTTGATGAATTTAAAGTCCGCAAAGCCAAGCTTGATGAAATTAGGCAGTTGGGAGTGAATCCTTATCCTCACCACTTTGTTCCTACCGATAAGCTTAAGGCGTTGTCGGACCGATATTCGGATAAAGAAGTGGGTACCTATGAAGAGGCCATGGAGAAAAAAACTCCCCCTGTCATCGTAGCCGGAAGATTGGTTCTTCACCGAGCTATGGGGAAGAACATATTTGCCCAAATTCAAGAAGAGTTGGGTCATATCCAGCTCATGTTTAACAGAGATCTGACGAAAGTCACCGGTTTGAATGAAAATAGTGAAGTGACAAATCACAAATTCATCGAGAAAAAGCTCGACCTCGGTGACATTATCGGTGTCGAAGGGCATCTATTTCGTACCCAAAAAGGGGAGTTAACGGTGATGGTTCACCAAATGACTCTTTTAACTAAGTCACTTCTCCCACTCCCCGATAAACACTCAGGACTCAAAGACAAAGAAACCCGCTACAGAAAGAGACACCTTGATTTGATTTCTTCTCCTGAGGTGATGGCCACATTCATCTTAAGAAGCAAGATCATCTCCCTCATGCGCACTTTTTTTGAACAGGAAGATTTTATCGAATTTGAAACCCCTGTTTTGGAGAGGGTTTACGGAGGAGCACAAGCTAAGCCATTTACTACACACCTCAATGCCCTTCATCAAGATATGTTTCTCCGCATTTCTCTTGAACTTCCTTTAAAAAAGTTAATCGTTGGTGGTTTTAACCGCGTCTATCAAATTGGAAAAGACTTCCGAAACGAGGGGATCGACCATACACACAACCCCGAGTTTACGATGGTAGAGTTTTATGCTGCCTACTGGGACTACAATGATCAGAAGAGATTTACTGAGCGCCTCTTTGAATACATCGCACTCCAACTCTTCGGCACCACCAAATTGGGACTTCGTAAGGACAAACACGGAAAGGAACATGAAATAGACCTCAAAGCCCCCTGGCCCGCAATCTCCATGTTCGATGCGATCCACAAGTTTGGAGGGTACAAAATCGATGAGATGTCCGACGCTGAAATGCGGACCACACTGAAGGAAAAAAGTTCCCTTCCCCATGATAAAATCAATGAGATCACCGAGCGGGGACTACTTGTTCAAAAGATGTTCGAAGAATTTGTCGAGCGTCACCTGATCCAGCCTCATTTCATTATCGACCACCCGATAGAAACCACCCCTCTCTGCAAACTTCACCGAGACCCAAAACTTGCCAAAGATGGCATCGTTGAACGATTTGAACTGTTCATCTTAGGTACCGAGTTTTGCAATGCCTACACCGAGCTCAATGACCCTGAACTTCAGCGCGATCTCTTAGAAAGGCAACAAAGAATGCTAGAAGCAGGTGATGAAGAGGCTAACCCGATCGATGAAGAATTTCTTGAAGCGATCTACCAAGGCATGCCCCCGACAGGAGGTAATGGTATCGGTATCGACCGCCTCGTGATGCTCTTCACCAACCAAACCTCGATCCGCGACGTCATCTTCTTCCCTCTCATGAAAGACCATCAAGAGCAGGCCCTAGAAGAAAGCCGTGGATAGTTTATGGCTATGATTGAAATCCGATCACTGGCTCCTAAAGACATTGAAACTTTGGGGGATTTACACTTCCCCTGGTCGAGCAGAGAGAAAACCATCGCGCAGTGGACGCTCTACTTCCAAGAACATCAGCAAGGGATTCGAAAAGCCCAAATTGTTCTTCAGCAGAACAGCATAGTTGGATATGGCCATTTGCTGTTTCAATCTGAATATCCCGAATTTAAGAATAACGACATCCCTGAAATTCAAGCCCTTTGGATCTTTGATCCCTTCAGAAACAAAGGGCTCGGCACTAAGTTGATTAGGCACCTCGAAACTCTGGCTTGCGAAAAGGGCTATACTAAAATCGGAATAGGAGTCGGTTTGTACAAGGATTACGGTCCCGCGCAACGGCTCTATCACCATCTTGGATTTTCTCCCAACGGAGAGGGGGTTACTTACAAATATGCCCCTGTTATTGCAGGGGAGGCCCACCCCGTCGATGATGATTTGATTCTCTGGCTTACAAAAACACTCTATACCCCTTGAGGTCTTCCCCAGGAATTGCTATACATATAAATATATGATGAAGAAAGTCCTTTGTTTTATTTTGCTAAACAGCTCGTGCTTTGCCCTTTTTAATGGGAATCCTGTCTCTACTTATGGAGATATTTTCCAGATTGCCCTTCCCTTAGTTGCAGGGATCGACCAACTCTCCTCACAAAATTCCAGGGAAATCAACAGAGCGGTCGTCTCCTATATCGAAATGGAGCTCCTCGTCAAGGGGATGAAGTATTGCATTAACAGGGCTAGGCCAGGAAAAGAACCCAAACTGAACCCCACTCACTTACAACGCCTAGGCAATTCTTTCCCTTCAGGCCATACCACTGCGGCTTGGTTAGGGGCGACACAACTCTACCTTCATTCCGATTGGCGAATAGGCTATTCCGTCATCGTCATGGCCTCCTTCGTTGGAGCCTCTAGAGTCATAAGCAACGTTCACTACCTCTCCGACGTTTTGGCAGGGGCTTTCATTGGATCGAGCATTGCCTTAATCAATGAATACCTCTTTTTCCAAAAGTCGATCTGGGTCAATAGGTCGGCAATCATTGAGATCACCCCAGTATCCCTCAGCGTGTCGTATTAAAAACTTCCGAGTGTTGCGCAAAAAAATGCATCGCCTCGCTCATAAAGTCTGCAAGTTTTGGATGGTGGGAATCGAAATTAACCTTTCGAAATCGATCTTCCTGATAAATCTCTCCCAGACCGGCGTAGGAGCCTCTATCAGGTGTCCAAAACTGCTTGAGCCACTCATAGTGTCTTCGAATCACGAGTTGTACCGGACCGGAGGAGGCGAGTGCACCTTGTTTTAGAAGAAGCGTTAGCTCTTTGCAAATTTCACTACAATCTTGCTTTGACCTTTGCCACTCTTCTTTCCCCCACTTGCTCAGATTTTGAGTGCTTTCAGCAATTGCCTCTTTAGCTTGATCACCAAAACGTTGGATAAGCTCATTTTCGTAAGTTTTCTGCTGCTCTATATCAAAACCCCAATAGATTTCATGTTCTTGCATTTTTATCGATCCTTTTAAGTGTTTAACCGTTTTGTCGATCGTAGTGATCAGATTTTGGGTTCTCTCCAGATTTTTTTGTAATACTTGTTTGTGAGAGGTGAGTGCGATCATTTTATCAAAATCAGGCCGATCCAGTATCCTCATAATTTTCTTTAGAGCAAACCCCAGCTCTCGAAAAAATAAGATTTGCTGAAGCCGGAATAATTCTGACTCTCCATAGTACCTGTAACCATTTTCCCCATAATACGCAGGTTTCAAAAGTCCTATTTCATCGTAATAATGGAGGGTGCGGATACTAACCCCCGAAATTTTTACTAACTCTTTCACAGTAAACATAGTCTTCTACCTTTTAATAATAGCATTATTATAAACTATCACGTTAGGGGGGAGTCAACTTGAAGGAAAAAGTTTATGGAGGATCTCCAAAGAGGCTACTTTTGTAAGAGAGAAAATGTCTCCCCCTTCTCGCGCCAAAAAATCTTTTACCCAAGAGTAGCCTACAGCATAGCCTGCCCCATGAGGCAGCTCACCCTCTGGAGAATGAAATATCCCT